>NZ_QWFC01000041.1:0-75872 GCF_003576265.1 Pseudomonas sp. 91RF | reverse complement strand
AGATGTGTATAAGAGACAGGCGATGCAGGCGCCGCGGTTTTTCAGGAAAGGTGCGGTGATGCTATCGCTGGCAGGCCAGCTCCCACAGGAGATAGGGGAGTTACTCGTACTGGCTCAGAAGCCGTTCCATCCTCGCATCCAGCCGACGTTTGATCTCTGTTTCAATGTGCGGGGCGAAGTCGTCGATCACGTCTTGCATGATCAATTGCGCAGCGGCGCGCAGTTCGCTGTCCAGGTGCAGCAGCGCGTCGGGGCCTTTATCCACAGGTGCGACGGGCGCGGTGGCGGGTTTCGCGACGTGGGCTGGTGGCGGTTCGACATCGGGTGGCTCGGTGGCGACCGAATCGAACAACATCGGAATCTGTTCCTGTTCGCCATCATCGACCGTCTCGGTCAAAAGTGGCGGTTGCAGGTTGTCATCGCCGAGCAACTGGCGGATCGATTCGAGGTCATCCAGCAGGTGCGCAGGTTTTTGCAGCGGTTTTGGAGTGTCCATCGGCGTACTCAGAGTCGCTGTAAACGGTGGTCTTGCAGAGGATAGCCCTGTTCCCGGTAGAAACGGAAACTCTCCCGCGCAGCTGCGCGGATCACCGGATCTTCCACCACCACTTCCGCCACCCGGGCGAACTTGCTGGCGAAGGCCGGGACTTTCAGGTCGAGGTTGACGAGCAAATCCTGATGCTGGCCGCAGTCATCCCCCAGTCCAAGCACGATCAAACCTTCCGGTTCGCTTTCGGCCGGGCCATGGGGCACGAAGGTTTCGCCCTTGAACGCCCACAATCGCGCATCGAGGTCGTCACGCTGGGCGGCATCGCTGCAATGCAGGTAGATGCGGTGGCCCATGCGCCAGGCTTTCTCGGTGAGCTTGCAGGCGAAATCCAGACGCGCCGAAGGATCGGCACTGGGCAGGATGTAGAAGTCGACTTTGGTCATTGCGGTTCCTGAGCAGCAGGCGCCGCCCCTCGAAAGGTGCGGCGCCTGCCGTCATCGGTTTCAGGCCTTGGCGCGATCCAGCAGGTACTGGGTCAGCAGAGGAACCGGACGGCCGGTGGCGCCCTTGTCCTTGCCGCCGCTGGTCCACGCGGTGCCCGCGATGTCCAGGTGCGCCCAGTTCAGGTTCTTGGTGAAGCGCGACAGGAAGCACGCAGCAGTAATGGTGCCGGCCTTCGGCCCGCCAATGTTGGCGATGTCGGCGAACGGGCTGTCCAGTTGCTCCTGGTATTCATCGAACAGCGGCAGTTGCCAGGCGCGGTCGTCGGCGGCCTTGCCGGCGCTCAGCAGTTGCTCGATCAGTTCGTCGTTGTTGCCCAGCAGGCCCGACGTGTGGGCGCCCAGGGCTACGACGCAGGCACCGGTCAGGGTGGCGATGTCGATCACGGCCTGCGGCTTGAAGCGCTCGGAGTAGGTCAGGGCGTCGCACAGCACCAGACGGCCTTCGGCGTCGGTGTTGAGGATTTCCACGGTCTGGCCGCTCATGGTGGTGACGATGTCGCCCGGACGCGAAGCGGTGCCGCTCGGCATGTTTTCGGCGCAGGCCAGGATGCACACCAGGTTGATCGGCAGCTTCAGTTCCAGCACGGCGCGCAGGGTGCCGAACACGCTGGCGGCGCCGCCCATGTCGTACTTCATCTCGTCCATGCCGGCGCCCGGCTTCAGGCTGATGCCGCCGGTGTCGAAGGTGATGCCTTTGCCGACCAGCGCGTACGGCTTCTCGGATTTCTTGCCGCCGTTGTATTGCATGACGATCAGGCGTGGCGGCTGGGCGCTGCCCTGGCCAACAGCGTAGAACGAACCCATGCCCAGGGATTTGATCTTCTTCTCGTCGAGCACTTCGACTTTCAGATCCTTGAACTCTTTGCCCAGGTTCTTGGCTTGCTCGCCGAGGAAGGTCGGGTGGCAGATGTTCGGCGGCAGGTTGCCCAGGTTGCGGGTGAAGGCCATGCCGTTGGCGATTGCGGTGGCGTGGTTCACGGCACGTTGCACTTCGGCTTGCGCAGCCTTGATGGTCAGCAGGGTGATTTTCTTCAGGGCGCGGGGTTCGGCTTTCTGGCTCTTGAACTGGTCGAAGGTGTATTCGCCGTCGACCAGGGTTTCGGCCAGCAGGCGGGTCTTGCCGTAGCTGTCGCGACCCTTGACGATGATTTCATCCAGCGCCAGCACGGCATCGCTGCCGCCCAGGCCCTTGAGGGTGTTGAGGATGCCGGCAACGATCTTGCGGAACGGGCGGTCGCCCAGTTCTTCATCCTTGCCCACGCCGACCAGCAGCACGCGTTCGGCTTTCAGGTTTGGCAGGCTGTGCAGCAACAGGCTCTGACCGACCTTGCCGGCCAGGTCGCCACGCTTGAGGACAGCGCTGATGGCGCCGCCGCTCAGTTCGTCGACCTGCCTGGCCGCGACACCGAGTTTGCGGCCTTCGCCGACGGCAACCACCAGGGTGGCGGTTTTCAACGTTTCTGGGCTAACGCTTTTTACAACCAGTTCCATGTCCGGATCCCTGAATGAATGGTCAACACGCAGGCGTTCGGCGGTGTCCGCCGTCGCCTGCTTATAGAGAGAAGAGGCGCAGGCCAGTGCCTGCGACAGAGGCGGCAGTTTGAACCTCGCTCACCGCGCCTGACAACCCTAGGTTGTACGATCTTCAACGGATTGCACGCTTGCGTGAGTGTGCGCAGTGACAGGCGCCCTCAATCACAGGATAATGCCGCATCTTTTTTCGACGGCTCTGCCTTGCGGGCCTGTCGATACGTTTGCTTGTTTGGCCGCCTTAGCCTGACAACCCTGGAGTGTCTGGTTTGATCGTCTTCCGTTATCTGTCCCGCGAAGTCCTGTTGACCCTGAGTGCGGTAAGCGCCGTGCTGCTGGTCATCATCATGAGCGGTCGTTTCATCAAATACCTTGCCCAGGCCGCTGCGGGCCAGCTCGATCCGGGATCGCTGTTCCTGATCATGGGCTACCGTCTGCCGGGTTTCATGCAATTGATCCTGCCGCTGGGCCTGTTCCTCGGGATCCTTCTGGCGTACGGCCGGTTGTATCTTGAAAGCGAAATGACCGTGCTGTCGGCCACTGGCATGAGCCAGCAGCGTCTGTTCCGCATGACCCTGTTCCCGGCCACGCTGGTGGCACTGGTGGTGGCCTGGCTCAGCCTGAGCCTGGCCCCGCAAGGCGCCAACCAGTTCCAGCTGCTGCTGAACAAGCAGGACGCCCTGACCGAGTTCGATACCCTCGAGCCGGGCCGTTTCCAGGCGTTGCGCGACGGCACCCGGGTGACCTACACCGAAACCCTGAGCGACGACCGGGTCAATCTGGGCAGCGTGTTCATCTCGCAGAAAAACCTTGGTGCCAACCAGGCGGATCGCGGGATTTCCGTGCTGGTGGCCGAAAAAGGCCGGCAGGAAGTCCGTCCCGACGGCAACCGTTACCTGATCCTGCACAACGGCTACCGCTACGACGGCAGCCCGGGGCTGGCCAACTACCGGGCCATCCATTACGAAACCTATGGCGTGCTGCTGCCAAAGCCGGATGTCAGCGAGGAAGTCACCGATCGTGACGCGATGCCGACCTCGACCCTGATGGCCAGCGATGACATCCGTGCGAAAACCGAATTGCAATGGCGCCTGTCGCTGCCGCTGCTGGTATTTATCGTGACCCTGATGGCGGTGCCGCTGTCGCGAGTCAATCCGCGCCAAGGGCGCTTCCTCAAGCTGCTGCCGGCGATTCTTCTTTATATGGCTTACCTGACCATCCTGATTGCCGCCCGCGGCGCCCTCGAAAAAGGCAAGATTCCGGCGAGCCTGGGTCTGTGGTGGGTGCATGCGATCTTCCTGGCCATCGGTATCGGCCTGCTGTACTGGGAGCCGCTGCGCCTGAAGCTGGCCAGCCGTCGCAGCGCTGCGCTGGAGGTGGCCCGTGGTTAAACTCGACCGCTACATCGGCAGCAGCGTGTTCATCGCGATCATCGCGGTGCTGGCGATCATTCTTGGCCTGGCCACCCTGTTTGCCTTCATCGACGAAATGGGCGACGTCAGCGAAACCTACACACTGGTCGATGTGCTGAGCTTCGTACTGCTGACCGCACCGCGCCGGCTCTACGACATGCTGCCGATGGCGGCGCTGATCGGCTGTCTGATCGGCCTCGGCAGCCTGGCAAGCAGCAGCGAACTGACCGTGATGCGCGCGGCAGGTGTGTCCATCGGGCGCATCGTCTGGGCGGTCATGAAGCCGATGCTGGTGCTGATGCTGGCCGGCGTGCTGATCGGTGAATACGTTGCCCCGGCTACCGAGAGCATGGCTCAGGCCAATCGCTCGCTGGCTCAGGGCAGCGGTGACGCGCAGAGCGCCAAGCACGGCATGTGGCACCGTCAGGGTGACGAGTTCATCCATATCAACGCCGTTCAACCCGATGGCCTGCTGTATGGCGTGACCCGCTATCACTTCGACAAGGAGCGTCACCTGCTGAGTTCGAGCTTCGCCAAGCGCGCCGAATTCGATGGCAAACGCTGGCAGCTCACCGATATCACCACCACGCTGTTCCACGAGCGCCGCACCGAAGTCGTCAACACGCCGACTGAAGACTGGGATGTTTCCATCAGTCCGGAGCTGTTGAATACCGTGGTCATGGCGCCGGAAGCACTGTCGATCAGCGGCCTGTGGGGTTATATCCATTACCTGGCGGATCAGGGGCTGAGCAATGGCCGTTACTGGCTGGCGTTTTGGGTCAAGGTGTTGCAGCCGCTGGTGACCGCTGCGCTGGTGCTGATGGCGATCTCCTTCATTTTCGGTCCGTTGCGTTCGGTGACCCTGGGTCAGCGAGTGTTCACCGGTGTGCTGGTGGGGTTCACCTTCCGGATCGTCCAGGATCTGCTGGGTCCGTCCAGCCTGGTGTTCGGCTTCTCGCCGCTGTTCGCGGTGCTGGTACCGGCCGGCGTCTGTGCGCTGGCGGGTGTCTGGTTGCTGCGTCGAGCCGGTTGATGAACAAGGTTTCACCCTTGCTTCAACCTTGAAAAACGCCCCGGTCGCCAGACCAGGGCGTTTTTGCATGCAATCCGGGTGACAGGCGAACGTGACGCTTGCGCCGTGTATCAGGTACAATTCCCGGCTATTTTTCGGCGGGCCAAGCCTGCAGCCTTTTTGAGTGTTGATCCGTGAGTGATTTGAGTCATATCCGCAATTTCTCCATCATCGCCCACATTGACCATGGCAAGTCGACGCTGGCTGACCGATTCATCCAGATGTGCGGTGGCCTGGCCGATCGCGAGATGGAAGCCCAGGTCCTCGACTCCATGGAGCTGGAACGCGAACGCGGGATCACCATCAAGGCCCACAGCGTTACCCTCCATTACAAAGCCAAAGACGGCGTCACCTATCAGCTGAACTTCATTGATACCCCGGGCCACGTCGACTTCACCTACGAAGTCAGCCGTTCCCTGGCCGCATGTGAAGGTGCCTTGCTGGTGGTCGACGCGGGTCAGGGCGTAGAAGCCCAGTCCGTGGCCAACTGCTACACCGCGATCGAGCAGGGCCTGGAGGTCATGCCGGTACTGAACAAGATCGACCTGCCGCAGGCCGAGCCTGACCGCGTCAAGGACGAGATCGAAAAGATCATCGGCATCGACGCCACCGACGCCGTCACCTGCAGCGCCAAGACCGGCCTGGGTGTCGACGAAGTGCTCGAACGTCTGGTCGCCACCATTCCTGCGCCGACCGGCAACATCGAAGATCCGCTGCAAGCGTTGATCATCGACTCCTGGTTCGACAACTACCTGGGCGTTGTCTCCCTGGTGCGCGTGCGTCACGGCCGCGTGAAGAAGGGCGACAAGATCCTGGTGAAATCCACCGGCAAGGTGCACCTGGTCGACAGCGTCGGCGTATTCACCCCGAAGCACACCAACACCGCAGACCTCAAGGCCGGCGAAGTGGGCTTCATCATCGCCAGCATCAAGGACATTCACGGTGCACCGGTCGGTGACACCCTGACCCTGAGCTCCACCCCGGACGTTGAAGTGCTGCCAGGCTTCAAACGCATCCAGCCACAGGTTTACGCCGGTCTGTTCCCGGTCAGCTCCGACGACTTCGAGGATTTCCGCGAAGCGCTGCAGAAACTGACCCTGAACGACTCGTCGTTGCAGTACACCCCGGAAAGCTCCGACGCCTTGGGCTTCGGCTTCCGTTGCGGCTTCCTCGGCATGCTGCACATGGAAATCATCCAGGAGCGCCTGGAGCGCGAATACGACCTGGACCTGATCACCACGGCGCCGACGGTAATCTTCGAGCTGGTGCTGAAAACCGGTGAAACGATTTATGTCGACAACCCGTCGAAGCTGCCGGACGTGTCGTCCATCGAAGACATGCGCGAGCCGATCGTGCGGGCCAACATCCTGGTGCCGCAGGAGCACCTGGGCAACGTCATCACCCTGTGCATCGAAAAACGCGGTGTCCAGGTCGACATGCTGTTCCTCGGCAACCAGGTCCAGGTGACCTACGACCTGCCGATGAACGAAGTGGTCCTCGACTTCTTCGACCGTCTGAAATCCACCAGCCGCGGCTATGCTTCGCTGGACTACCATTTCGATCGTTACCAATCGGCTAATCTGGTGAAACTGGACGTGCTGATCAACGGCGACAAGGTCGATGCCCTGGCGTTGATCGTGCACCGTGACAATTCGCACTTCAAAGGTCGCCAGCTGACCGAGAAGATGAAAGAACTGATTCCTCGTCAGATGTTCGACGTGGCCATCCAGGCCGCCATTGGCGGTCAGATCGTCGCCCGGACAACCGTCAAGGCGCTCAGAAAGAACGTATTGGCCAAATGCTACGGCGGTGACGTCAGTCGTAAGAAGAAACTGCTCGAGAAGCAAAAGGCCGGTAAGAAACGCATGAAGCAGGTCGGCAACGTGGAAATTCCACAAGAAGCCTTCCTTGCTGTGCTCAGGTTGGAATAGTCAGGTCCTATGTCACTAAATTTCCCGCTGTTGCTGGTTATCGCCGTGTTCGTCTGCGGCCTGTTGGCGTTGCTCGATCTGTTGATCCTGGCACCGCGTCGGCGCGCCGCCATCGCTTCCTATCAGGGCAGTGTCAGCCAGCCTGATGTGCTGGTGGTGGAGAAACTGAACAAGGAACCGCTGCTGGTCGAATACGGCAAGTCGTTCTTCCCGGTGCTGTTCATCGTGCTGGTGCTGCGTTCGTTCCTGGTGGAACCGTTCCAGATTCCGTCCGGCTCGATGAAACCGACCCTGGACGTCGGCGACTTCATTCTGGTGAACAAGTTTTCTTACGGGATCCGCCTGCCGGTGATCGACAAGAAGGTCATCGAAGTCGGTGATCCGCAACGCGGCGATGTGATGGTGTTCCGCTACCCGAGCGATCCGAACGTCAACTACATCAAGCGTGTGGTCGGCCTGCCGGGCGACACGGTGCGTTACACCGCCGACAAGCGTCTGTTCGTCAATGGCGAGTCGATTGCCGAGCAACTGGTCGGCTCCGAGCCGGGCACCCTCGGCAGCGCGGAGCTCTACAAGGAAAAACTCGGCGCCGCCGAGCACCTGATCCGCAAGGAAATGAGCCGCTACCGCGCCACGCCGGACCATACCTGGACCGTGCCGGCCGGGCACTACTTCATGATGGGCGACAACCGCGACAACTCGAACGACAGTCGCTACTGGGATGACCCGAACATTCCCAAGGATCTGCTGGGCATGGTTCCCGACCAGAACATCGTCGGCAAGGCCTTCGCGGTCTGGATGAGCTGGCCGGAACCGAAACTCAGCCACCTGCCGAATTTCTCGCGGGTCGGCCTGATCAAGTAAACAATCACGGCGCTGTTGACCACAGCGCCGAATGCATTTCTGGCGTCGGCACAACCGGCTCCGGGGCATGAAGCCACGATATTCAGGACGTCATTTTTGAACACAGCGTTAATTGTCCCAGGCCTGCGCCGTATCCCGGCGATGGCGGTGGAATCCAGCCACGAACTCAGCGTGGTCAAACCGTGAGCGTTTCTCTCAGCCGTCTCGAGCGTCAGCTCGGTTACACCTTCAAGGACCAGGAACTGATGGTCCTGGCCCTCACGCACCGCAGTTTTGCCGGACGCAACAACGAGCGCCTGGAGTTCCTCGGCGATGCGATCCTCAACTTCGTCGCCGGTGAAGCCCTGTTCGAGCGCTTCCCGCTGGCCCGCGAAGGCCAGTTGTCGCGTTTGCGCGCACGTCTGGTGAAAGGCGAGACCCTGGCCGTTCTGGCCCGTGGTTTCGATCTGGGCGAATACCTGCGCCTGGGTTCCGGTGAGCTGAAAAGCGGCGGTTTCCGTCGCGAGTCGATTCTGGCCGATGCCCTGGAAGCGCTGATCGGCGCGATCTATCTCGATGCCGGCATGGAAGTCGCCCGCGAGCGCGTCCTGGCCTGGCTGGCCGGCGAGTTCGAAGGCCTGACGCTGGTCGACACCAACAAGGATCCGAAGACCCGCCTGCAGGAATTCCTGCAATCGCGCGGTTGCGAGCTGCCACGCTACGAAGTCGTGGATATCCAGGGCGAGCCGCACTGCCGTACCTTCTTCGTCGAGTGCGAAGTTGTCCTATTGAATGAAAAAAGCCGGGGTCAGGGTGTGAGCCGTCGCATTGCCGAACAGGTAGCGGCCGCCGCAGCACTGATTGCCCTGGGTGTGGAGAATGGCAATGACTGATACAAACGCAACTCGCTGTGGCTACGTTGCCATCGTCGGCCGTCCGAACGTGGGCAAGTCCACGCTGCTGAACCACATCCTCGGCCAGAAGCTCGCGATCACCTCGCGCAAGCCGCAGACCACTCGCCACAACATGCTCGGGATCAAGACCGAAGGCGACGTGCAGGCGATCTACGTCGACACTCCCGGCATGCACAAGGGCGGTGAAAAGGCCCTGAACCGCTACATGAACAAGACCGCCTCGGCAGCGTTGAAAGACGTCGACGTGGTGATCTTCGTGGTCGATCGCACCAAGTGGACCGAAGAAGACCAGATGGTCCTGGAGCGCGTGCAGTACGTGACCGGCCCGCTGATCGTCGCGCTGAACAAGACTGACCGCATCGAGGACAAGGCCGAGCTGATGCCACACCTGTCCTGGTTGCAGGAACAGCTGCCGAACGCGCAGATCATTCCGATTTCGGCGCAGCAGGGGCACAACCTCGACGCGCTGGAAAAGGTCATCGCCGACCACCTGCCGGAGAACGATCACTTCTTCCCGGAAGACCAGATCACCGACCGCAGCAGCCGCTTCCTCGCCGCCGAACTGGTTCGCGAAAAGATCATGCGCCAGCTCGGCGCCGAGCTGCCGTACCAGATCACCGTGGAAATCGAAGAGTTCAAGCAGCAGGGTGCAACCCTGCACATCCATGCGCTGATCCTCGTCGAGCGTGACGGCCAGAAGAAAATCATCATTGGTGACAAGGGCGAGCGCATCAAGCGCATCGGCACCGAGGCGCGCAAGGACATGGAGCTGCTGTTCGACTCCAAGATCATGCTCAACCTGTGGGTCAAGGTGAAGGGCGGCTGGTCCGACGACGAGCGTGCGCTGCGTTCACTGGGTTACGGCGACCTGTAACACCGGTTTTTTGCGACATCAAAGAACCCCCCTGTGGGAGCGGGCTTGCCCGCGAATGCGCAGTATCAGTCGACATATACTTTGACTGATTCACCGCTTTCGCGAGCAAGCCCGCTCCCACAGTAGTTTTGGGTTGTGTGTAAAACCGCATTTCGTCATCGAGAATTCAATGTCGCAAAGCCCACCTCCCGCCCAACCCGCCTACGTCCTGCATTCGCGCGCCTACCGCGAAACCAGCGCATTGGTGGATTTCCTCACGCCGCAAGGCCGGCTGCGGGCGGTGTTGCGTAGCGCGCGGGGCAAGGCCGGAACGCTGGCGCGACCGTTCATGCCGCTGGAAGTGGAATTTCGCGGCAAGGGCGAGTTGAAGAACGTCGGGCGTATGGAGAGTGTTGGTAACGCGACCTGGATGGTTGGCGAGGCGCTGTTCAGCGGTCTCTATCTCAACGAGTTACTGATACGCCTGTTGCCGGCCGAAGACCCGCATCCCGCAGTGTTCGATCATTACGCAGCCACCTTGTTAGCTTTGGCCGAAGGCCGGCCACTGGAACCTCTGCTGCGTTCCTTCGAATGGCGCCTGCTCGACGACCTCGGTTATGGCTTCTCCCTGAGCACCGATATCAATGACGAGCCCATCGCTGCGGACGGCCTCTATCGCTTGCAGGTGGATGCCGGACTTGAGCGGGTCTATCTGCTGCAGCCCGGCCTGTTCAACGGCACCGAGCTGCTGGCCATGGCTGAAGCGGACTGGTCGGCCCCGGGCGCGTTGTCCGCCGCCAAACGCTTGATGCGCCAGGCACTTGCTGTTCACCTTGGCGGTCGTCCTCTCGTAAGTCGCGAACTGTTTCGCAAACCGTAGCCCCGTGTATGCTGTGCGCCGAATCTTTCCCTTCAGGAGCGCATCCGTGACCACCAGCAATCGCATTCTTCTTGGCGTGAACATCGACCACGTCGCCACCCTGCGTCAGGCTCGGGGCACGCGCTATCCGGATCCGGTCAAGGCTGCGCTGGACGCGGAAGAGGCGGGCGCCGACGGCATCACCGTGCACCTTCGCGAAGACCGTCGCCACATTCAGGAGCGCGACGTGCTGCTGCTCAAGGATGTGTTGCAAACCCGCATGAACTTCGAAATGGGCGTCACCGAAGAAATGATGGCGTTCGCCGAGCGCATCCGTCCGGCGCACATCTGCCTGGTACCGGAAACCCGTCAGGAACTGACCACCGAAGGCGGTCTGGATGTGGCGGGGCAGGAGGAGCGGATCAAGGCTGCGGTGGAGCGTCTGTCGAAGATCGGCAGCGAAGTGTCGCTGTTCATCGACGCTGACGAGCGGCAGATCGCTGCCTCGAAACGGGTCGGCGCTCCAGCTATCGAGCTGCACACCGGGCGTTACGCCGATGCCGAAACGCCGACCCAAGTGGCTGAAGAGCTCAAGCGTGTGGCGGACGGCGTGGCATTCGGTCTGGCCCAGGGCCTGATCGTCAATGCCGGTCACGGTCTGCACTACCACAACGTTGAAGCTGTGGCGGCGATCAAGGGCATCAACGAACTGAACATCGGTCACGCGCTGGTGGCGCATGCGTTGTTCGTCGGCTTCAAGTCGGCGGTTTCGGAGATGAAGGCGTTGATTCTGGCGGCCGCCAAACACTAAGCATCAACACAGGCACTGTGGGAGCCGGCTCCCGCAGTGTCTATCAGAGCGGCGGGTTTTCCTGCGCCGGTTTGGACTTGTCGATCCCCGGCACATGCAGATTGCCTTCGGCGATCTGATCGCCTTCAAGCTGCGGCTGGGTCACCCAGGTCAGGATGTCGTAGTAGCGACGGATGTTCGCCACGAAATGCACCGGCTCGCCGCCACGGGCGTAGCCATAGCGGGTCTTGCTGTACCACTGCTTCTGCGACAGGCGTGGCAGCATCTTCTTCACATCCAGCCACTTGTCCGGGTTAAGGCCTTCCCGGGACGCCAGTTTGCGCGCGTCGTCCAGGTGACCGCTGCCGACGTTGTAGGCAGCCAGTGCAAACCACGTACGATCCGGCTCCTGGATCGAGTCATCCAGTTGATCCTTCATGTAGGCCAGATACTTCGCGCCGCCCATGATGCTCTGCTTCGGATCGAGGCGGTTGGACACGCCCATGGCCTGTGCAGTGTTCTGGGTCAGCATCATCAGGCCGCGCACGCCGGTCTTCGAAGTGACGGCCGGTTGCCACAGCGATTCCTGATAACCGATGGCCGCAAGCAGGCGCCAGTCGACTTTCTCTTTCTTGGCGTAGGTCTTGAAGTGCTGTTCGTACTTGGGCAGGCGCTGCTGCAAATGCTGGGCGAAGGTCGTGGCGCCCATGTAGCCGAGGACATCGACGTGGCCGTAGTAGCGGTCCTTCAGACGTTGCAGGGTGCCGTTCTTCTGCACCTTGTCCAGGTAACTGTTGATCTCGTTGAGCAGGCTGTTGTCTTCACCGGCGGCCACGGCCCAGCTCTGGCTGCGGGCATCGCCGAGGTCGAAGGCGACGCGGATGTTGGTGAAGTACACCTGGTTCATCGCCACTTCGTTGGAATCGACCAGGGTCAGGTCGATCTGGCCTTCATCGACCATGCGCAGCAGATCGACCACCTCGACGGCGTCGGATTCTTCGTATTCGATCCCGGGATATTTCTGTTTCAGCTCGGCGAGCTGGTCGGCGTGGGTGCTGCCCTTGAGCACCATGATCTTCTTGCCGACCAGTTCACTGGCGTCGGTCGGCCGGGACTGGCCGTTGCGATAGATGATCTGCGGGGTGACTTCGAGGTAGGAATGGGAGAACCGCACCTGCTTCTTGCGCTGTTCACTGCTGACCAGGCCGGCGGCGGCCAGTACCGGGCCGTTGGGCTTGCCGATCTGGTCGAACAGGTCGTCGAGGTTGTCGGCGGTCTCGATCTTCAGTTCCACCCCCAAATCGTCGGCGAAGCGCTTCACCAGCTCGTATTCGAAGCCGGTCTCGCCGCTGCGATCCTGAAAGTAGGTGGCGGGGCTGTTACGGGTGATCACCCGCAGCACACCATCCTCCTTTACGCGCTCGAGTGTGTTGGGTTTATCAACACAGCCACTGAGCATCAGGAAGAGTCCGGTAGCGATCAGCCATTTGGCGTACCGCGGACGCAAAGCCGTTGGGGAAAACATGTGCGCAGTATACGCAAAGCGCAACGGGCGCCATATCTCGACAGTGGAAGGGTAGTCTGCTAGCGATTGAAAAAGCGCCCGCAACCCCGCAGGAATGGGGCCGGACAGCATTTTGTGACAGAAAAAATAAGCTGTTGTCCCGCAGGCTCTAAATCTGACTTCAGAGGCAGAAACACAGATTGAGGTCCGAGTGCAACCGTGCGTAGCGTTTCGGGTGATGTTGAGGGCGGTTTAGGCTAGAATGCACGGCCTCAAAGCACACCCCTTCCCGAGGCTGTCCCGAAGATGTTGATCCTGCGCGGCGCTCCTGCCCTTTCTGCCTTTCGCCACAGCAAACTCCTTGAGCAACTGAGCCAGAAGGTTCCAGCTGTCAGTGGCCTGTATGCTGAATTCGCTCACTTCGCCGAAGTCACCGGCGTCCTGACCGGCGACGAACAGCAGGTGCTTGCGCGCCTTCTGAAGTACGGTCCAAGCGTTCCGGTACAAGAGCCGACCGGTCGTCTGTTCCTGGTGTTGCCGCGTTTCGGCACCATCTCGCCATGGTCGAGCAAGGCCAGCGACATCGCCCGCAACTGCGGCCTGAGCAAGATCCAGCGTCTGGAGCGCGGTATCGCGTTCTATGTGGCCGGTCAGTTCAGCGATGCCCAGGCGCAGCAGATCGCCGACGTACTGCATGACCGCATGACCCAGATCGTTCTGGGCAACCTCGAACAGGCTGCCGGTCTGTTCAGCCACGCCGAGCCGAAGCCGCTGACCGCCATCGACATCCTCGGCGGTGGCCGCGCCGCGCTGGAGAAGGCCAACGTCGAGCTGGGCCTGGCCCTGGCCGAAGACGAGATCGATTACCTGGTCAACGCCTTCAACGGTCTCAAGCGCAATCCGCACGACATCGAACTGATGATGTTCGCCCAGGCCAACTCCGAGCACTGCCGCCACAAGATCTTCAACGCCAGTTGGGATATTGACGGCGAGAGCCAGGAAAAAAGCCTGTTCGGCATGATCAAGAACACCTATCAGATGCACAGCGAAGGCGTGCTGTCCGCTTACAAGGACAACGCTTCGGTGATCGTCGGCAACGTTGCCGGCCGCTTCTTCCCGGATCCGGAAACCCGCCAGTACGGCGCGGTGCAGGAGCCGGTGCACATCCTGATGAAGGTCGAAACCCACAACCACCCGACCGCGATCGCACCGTTCCCGGGCGCGTCCACCGGTTCCGGTGGCGAGATCCGCGACGAAGGCGCAACCGGTCGTGGCGCCAAGCCGAAGGCCGGCCTGACCGGTTTCACCGTGTCGAACCTGCAGATCCCGGGCTTCGAACAGCCGTGGGAAGTGCCGTACGGCAAGCCTGAGCGCATCGTCAACGCGCTGGACATCATGATCGAAGGCCCGCTGGGCGGCGCCGCGTTCAACAACGAATTCGGTCGTCCGGCCCTGACCGGCTACTTCCGTACCTTTGAACAGTCGATCACCACCCCCCACGGTGACGAAGTTCGCGGTTACCACAAGCCGATCATGCTGGCTGGCGGCATGGGCAACATCCGTGAAGAGCACGTCAAGAAAGGCGAGATCGTCGTCGGCTCCAAGCTGATCGTCCTCGGCGGCCCGGCGATGCTGATCGGTCTGGGCGGCGGCGCTGCCTCCTCCATGGCCACCGGCACCAGCTCGGCGGACCTGGACTTTGCTTCGGTTCAGCGTGAAAACCCTGAAATGGAACGTCGCTGCCAGGAAGTCATCGACCGTTGCTGGCAACTGGGCGACAAGAACCCGATCAGCTTTATCCACGACGTGGGCGCGGGCGGTCTGTCCAACGCCTTCCCTGAACTGGTCAACGACGGCGACCGCGGTGGCCGTTTCGAACTGCGCAACATTCCAAACGACGAGCCGGGCATGGCCCCGCACGAAATCTGGTCCAACGAATCCCAGGAGCGTTACGTTCTGGCAGTCGGCCCGGCCGACTTCGAGCGCTTCAAGGCGATCTGCGAACGCGAGCGTTGCCCGTTTGCCGTCGTTGGTGAAGCCACCGCCGAGCCGCAGCTTACTGTCACGGATAGCCACTTTGGCAACAACCCGGTGGACATGCCACTGGAAGTGTTGCTGGGCAAGGCGCCGCGCATGCACCGTTCGGTGGTTCGCGAAGCCGAGCTGGGCGATGACTTCGATCCGTCGAACCTCGACATCGCCGATTCCATCGAGCGCGTCCTGCATCACCCGGCCGTGGCGAGCAAAAGCTTCCTGATCACCATCGGCGACCGCACCATCACCGGCCTCGTGGCCCGTGACCAGATGGTCGGCCCATGGCAGGTTCCGGTGGCCGACGTTGCCGTCACCGCCACCAGTTTCGACGTCTACACCGGTGAAGCGATGGCAATGGGCGAGCGCACTCCGCTGGCGCTGCTGGACGCTCCGGCGTCGGGCCGCATGGCCATCGGCGAAACCCTGACCAACATTGCCGCCTCGCGCATCAACAAGCTCTCCGACATCAAACTGTCGGCGAACTGGATGTCCGCTGCCGGCCACCCGGGTGAAGACGCGCGTCTGTACGACACCGTGAAAGCGGTCGGCATGGAACTGTGCCCCGAGCTGGGCCTGACCATTCCGGTGGGCAAGGACTCCATGTCCATGGCCACCCGCTGGAACGACAACGGCGAAGACAAGACCGTCACCTCGCCGATGTCCCTGATCGTGACCGGTTTCGCGCCAGTGGCTGACATCCGTCAGACCCTGACCCCGGAACTGCGCATGGACAAGGGCACCACCGACCTGATCCTGATCGACCTCGGTCGCGGCCAGAACCGCATGGGCGCCTCGATCCTCGCGCAGGTTCACGGCAAGCTCGGCAAGCAGGCTCCGGACGTCGACGACGCCGAAGACCTGAAAGCCTTCTTCGCCGTGATCCAGGGCCTCAACGCCGACGGTCACCTGCTGGCGTACCACGACCGTTCCGACGGTGGTCTGCTGACCTCCGTGGTGGAAATGGCCTTCGCCGGCCACTGCGGCCTGAGCCTGAACCTCGACAGCGTTGCGGAAAACGCCGCTGAAATCGCCGCCATCCTGTTCAACGAAGAACTGGGTGCGGTGATCCAGGTTCGCCAGGACGCCACCCCGGACATCCTCGCGCAATTCAGCGCGGCCGGTCTGGGCGACTGCGTTTCGGTGATCGGTCAGCCGATCAACAACGGTCAGATCATCATCACCTTCAATGGTGAAACCGTATTCGACGGTCAGCGTCGTCTGTTGCAGCGTCAGTGGGCCGAGACCAGCTACCAGATCCAGCGTCTGCGCGACAACGCCGACTGCGCCCAGCAGGAGTTCGATGCCCTGCTGGAAGAAGACAACCCGGGCCTGAGCGTCAAGCTGAGCTACGACGTCAACCAGGACATCGCCGCGCCTTACATCAAGAAAGGCATCCGCCCACAGGTTGCCGTGCTGCGTGAGCAGGGCGTCAACGGTCAGGTGGAAATGGCGGCCGCGTTCGACCGCGCCGGTTTCAACGCGATTGACGTGCACATGAGCGACATTCTGGCCGGCCGTGTCGACCTGAACGAGTTCAAAGGTCTGGTGGCCTGCGGTGGTTTCTCCTACGGCGACGTACTCGGCGCCGGTGAAGGCTGGGCCAAGTCCGCGCTGTTCAACAGCCGTGCCCGCGATGCGTTCCAGGGCTTCTTCGAACGTAACGACAGCTTCACCCTCGGCGTGTGCAACGGTTGCCAGATGATGTCCAACCTGCACGAGCTGATCCCGGGCAGCGAGTTCTGGCCGCACTTCGTGCGCAACCGCTCCGAGCAGTTCGAAGCGCGCGTGGCGATGGTTCAGGTTCAGGAATCGAACTCGATCTTCCTGCAGGGCATGGCCGGTTCGCGCATGCCGATCGCCATCGCTCACGGTGAAGGCCATGCCGAATTCGAAAGCGAAGAGGCACTGCTCGAAGCCGATCTGTCCGGTTGCGTGGCGATGCGTTTCGTCGACAACCACGGCAAGGTCACCGAAGCCTACCCGGCCAACCCGAACGGCTCGCCGCGCGGGATCACCGGCCTCACCAGCCGCGACGGTCGCGTAACGATCATGATGCCGCACCCGGAGCGTGTGTTCCGCGCCGTGCAGAACTCGTGGCGTTCGGAAGACTGGAACGAAGACGCTCCCTGGATGCGCATGTTCCGTAACGCTCGTGTGTGGGTGAACTAAGCGCTGTGTACAAGCTCGCGTTTTTTGTTCCCGACAGTCATGTCGAGGTGGTCAAGGACGCCGTATTCGCTGCCGGTGGCGGGCGGATCGGTGACTATGACCACTGTGCGTGGCAGGTGCTTGGTCTGGGCCAGTTTCAACCTCTGGACGGCAGTCAGCCGTTCATTGGTGAGGCGGGGCGGGTTGAGCGGGTCGAGGAGTGGAAGGTCGAGCTTGTTGTTGGCGATGAGTTGATTCGTGGGGTGGTGGCGGCTTTGAAGGCCAGCCATCCTTACGAGACGCCGGCTTATGAGGTTTGGCGGTTGGAGGAGTTTTGATCTTCTGATCGCAGTTGTGGAAAACCCGCTGAGAGTGATTTCAGCGGGTTTTTTGGTTTTGGGGTTGAGTGAATATCCGTTTCTTCGGGTGTTGCGGATTATGGTTCCGCCCTTACGGCGGGTCACTTTTGACAAACGCCTCAAAAGTAACCAAAAAGGCTTGCCCCTGCGTTCGGCACCTCGCTTTGGCTCGGTGTTCCTTCGTTCCGGTATTCATCCGGGGGCATCGCCTACGGTTTGCTTCGCTGCACCTCCTCTCGATGCATGCGGCTTCGCCGCACGGTCGCTGCGCTCCCACCCCCGGATAAATCCCTCCACTCAGCCTTCCGATGGGGCCAAAAGATCAAGAGCCTTACTCGAGCTAACGCTCATCGTGTTGAGTGGTGGACCTAAACCTTCGCACTCACCTCACTCCGATTCACCAACCCCTCCAGCGCCGCACTCAAACTCTGCGCCCGCTCGCCCACGAGCAAGTGCCAAACGCCGCCCTCCAGCGCGCTCACACCCAAGCAGCCGAGCTCTTTCAATCGGCTTTCCGACAGCGCCTTGCCATCAGCCAGTTGCAGGCGAATCCGGCTCATGGCGATGCAGTCGAGTTGCAGCACATTGTCGCTGCCGCCCAGAGCGGTCAGCCATTGCTGTGCCAGCGGTGCAGCGACTGCAACCGGTTCGCTGGTTTCGATGACTGCGACAGGAGCAGCCACTACGGCACGCCCCAACGCCGGCATCGCCAGTCGAATCTCATCGGCAATGCTGTCGGCCATCGGCCCGACAACCACCTGCAAACTCCCACCCTTGCCCGGACGCACAACCGCCATTGCACCCAGTGCTTTCAAATCAGCATCCGAGGCCTTGTTGCGATCGACCATTTCCAGTCGCAGCCGCGTAGTGCACGCGCCGACAGTCACCAGATTCTCCGCACCACCGAGTGCCTTTATGTAAGCGCCGGCACGTTCGTTCTCGGTCAGTACCGCTTTGTCGGCGGTGGCAACATCTTCACGCCCCGGTGTCTTCAGGTTGAAGCGGCGGATGCAGAAATCGAACACTGCGTAATAGATGACCGCGTAGGCCAGGCCCACCGGAATCACCAGCCAGCCATTGGTTGACTTGCCCCAGCCCAGCACCATGTCGATGAAGCCGCCGGAGAAGGTGAAGCCCAGATGTATGTTCAAGGCGTTGGTGATCGCCATCGACAGGCCGGTCAGCAGCGCATGCACCAGATACAGCAGCGGTGCGAGGAACATGAAGGCGAACTCGATCGGTTCGGTGACTCCGGTCAGGAACGAGGTCAGGGCCATCGACAGGAAGATCCCGCCCATTACCTTGCGCCGTTCCGGCAGGGCGTTGCGGTACATCGCCAGGCACGCGGCGGGAAGTCCGAAGATCATCATCGGGAACATGCCGGTCATGAACTGGCCGCCCTTCGGATCACCTGCGAAGTAGCGTGAGAGGTCGCCGGTGACCAAGGCGCCGGTGGTCGGGTCGGTGAAGTTGCCGAACACGAACCACGCCATGTTGTTGAGGATGTGGTGCAGGCCGGTGACGATCAGCAGGCGGTTGAACACGCCGAAGACGAAGGCGCCGAAGCTGCCGCTTTCCATCATCAGGCTGCCGAAGCTGTTGATGCCGTGCTGGATCGGCGGCCAGATGTAGCCGAACAGCACGCCCAGACCGACCGCCGCGAAACCGGTGACGATCGGCACGAAGCGCCGGCCGCCGAAGAACGCCAGGTACTCCGGCAACTTGATGTCCTTGAAGCGGTTGTACAGCGCGCCGGCCATCAGGCCGCTGACGATCCCGGCGAGCATGCCCATGTTGATGCTGGCGTCGAGCACCTTGAGCGTGGAGATCATCACCAGATAACCGATCACCCCGGCCAGACCTGCAGTGCCGTTGTTGTCCTTGGCGAACCCGACGGCGATACCGATGGCGAAGATCATCGCCAGGTTGGCGAAGATCACCTGACCGGCGTCGTGGATGATCGCGATGTTCAGGAGGTCGGTATCGCCCAGGCGCAGCAGCAGACCGGCAATCGGCAAGATCGCGATGGGCAGCATCAGCGCCCGGCCGAGGCGTTGCAGGCCTTCGATGAAGAGTTGGTACATGGCGTTTGTCCTTGTTGTTTTTGTTAGCGCAGTGGCCAATGTTGATGACAGGCATGACGCACCGCGGCGGCGCTGTTCAGCTTGAGCAAGTCCCGGGCGAGGCGTTGGCATTCGGCTTCGTGCAGCTGGCGCACGCGATCCTTGATTTCACCAATTTGTACCGGGCTCACCGACAGCTCGGTCACGCCCAGGCCGATCAACACCGGCGTCGCCAGCGGATCGGAAGCGAGGGCGCCGCATACGCCGACCCAACGCTTGTGCACCGCCGCGCCTTCGCAGGTCATGGCGATCAGGCGCAGCAGCGCAGGGTGCAAGGCATCGACCCGTGCGGCGAGGCCGGCGTGGTCGCGGTCCATGGCCAGGGTGTATTGCGACAGGTCGTTGGTGCCGATGGACAGGAAGTCGGCGTGTTCGGCCAGTTGTTGGGCTTGTAGCGCGGCGGCCGGGACTTCGATCATCACGCCGATTTCCGGACGTTGATTGATCCCCAGTTCCAGGCACAACGCATCGACCCGTTGGCGGATGTGCAGCAGTTCGTCGACTTCGGTGACCATCGGCAGCAGGATCCGGCAGCGCTGCAACGGGCTGACTTGCAGCAGGGCGCGCAGTTGCTGATCGAGGATTTCCGGGCGGGCCTGGGCCATGCGAATACCCCGCAGACCGAGCACCGGGTTGGCTTCCACCGGCAGTGGCAGGTAATCGAGTTGTTTGTCGCCACCGACGTCGATGGTGCGGATGATCACCGACTTGTCGCCCATGGCATCGATCACCGCCTGATAGGCGGCGCGCTGTTCTTCGACGTCCGGCGCGGTGTGGCGATCAACGAACAGAAACTCGGTGCGCAGCAGGCCGATGCCATCGGCGCCATTGGCAAACGCATCCGCCGCTTCATGGCTGGAGGCGACGTTGGCGACCACTTCGATGGTCACGCTATTGCGGGTTTCGGCTGGCAAATGGGCTTTGGCTTGCTGCGCATCGCGACGTTGCTGACGGTCGATTTGCGCTTGTTGGACTTCGGCCAGACGCAGGGCATTCGGCGTCAGTTCGAGGCGCCCGCCATCGGCATCGAGCACCACCGATTGGCCTTGCGTTTGATCGAGCAGCGCCGAGCCCAGTGCGACCATGCACGGCAGGCCTTTGCCCCGGGCCAGAATCGCCACGTGGGAAGTCGCGCCACCTTCGGCCATGCACAAGCCGGCAACACCTTGCGCGCTCAGTTGCAGCAGGTCAGAAGGGGTCAATTCGTGGGCGGCGACGATGGCACCGGCCGGCACTTCGTAATGCCAGGCTTCACCAAGCAGGGCACGCAGAACTCGTTGTTTCAAATCCCGCAGATCATTGGCGCGCTCGGCGAGCAACGGGCTGCCGGTGTTTTGCAGCACTTCGCATTGCGTGTCGATGGATTGGCTCCAGGCGTGAGTCGCCGCAGTGCCGGTTTCAATCGATTGCTGTGCGGCGTCGAGCAGGGCCGGGTCTTCCAGCAGCGCCAGGTGCGCGGCGAAGATCGCTTCTTCGTCGGCATTACGCTGTTTTTTCGCCTGGGCGAGGGTGCCGTTGATTTCGCTGCGAACCTGATTCAGCGCCGTATCGAGGATCTGCAATTGGTGCTCGGGCTGATGATTGCCGGCGTCCGCCGGCAGGCTGATCGCGTTCAGGCGAAACAGCGGCCCGCCGACCAGACCCGGTGCAGCGCACACGCCGTGCAACACGCCGGCCTCGGCCGGGCGATTGCGCGGCGCGGCAGCAACCGGTGCAGCGGCGTGATGATCCTCCGGCAGGGCGGTAGCCAGTGCAGTGAGCAAGGCTTGCAATGCCGCTTGCGCGTCGGAACCCTGGCAACTGACTTGCACTTCGTCCTGTTCGCCAATCGCCAGGCCCATCAAACCGATGAGGCTGTTGCACGGCGCCGATTTGCCGGCGAAATGCAGCTGCGACTGACTCTTGAAACCTTGCGCCGTCTGGCGAATCAACGCCGCCGGACGTGCATGCAGACCACCGCGATGGGCGACCCGCACGTGACCGTGAACTTCCGGCCCGCCGAGTTCTTCTGTGTTCGCCGCTGCACTGTGACGAGCGACGATGTGCAACAGCGGCTCGCCGACCTTCACTGTTTTCAGGGTGATGGGGCGCGCCTGGAAATCCTGGCTGTTGGTCAGGATCAACAGGCTGACCAGGCTTTTGCACTGACGGCCGACCTTGTCCAGGTCATAGCGCAGCAATGGCTGGCCACTGCTGACCCGCGTGCCTTCCTTGACCAGCATCGAGAAACCTTCGCCCTGCAACTCGACGGTGTCGAGCCCCAGGTGCAGGAGGATTTCCGCGCCGTTGTCGGCTCGCACGGTCACTGCATGGCCGGTGCGGGCGACGTGGATCACCACCCCGGCGCAAGGCGAATAAAGGGTGTCGTTCAGCGGATCGATGGCAATGCCATCGCCCATCGCGCCGCTGGCGAACACCGCGTCCGGAACTTTGGCGAGCGTGAGCACCGGGCCGCTGAGCGGGGCGCTTAAAGTCAGCTCTTTATTGTTGTTGTGCATGGCTCGGTCTCATCAGGAAAACGTTCGGTTCGGACTCAGTGCGTACGGGTGACTTTGCTCAGGTGCCGCGGCTGATCCGGGTCCATGCCACGGGCCACGGCCAGGTTGGCGGCCATCACGTAGAAGCTCTGGATCGCCAGGATCGGATCGAGCGCCGGGTGTTCGGCACGGCTCAGGGTCAGGTCGCGTTCGAGCACATCATCCGGCGCCGCCAGCAATACACGGGCACCACGCTGACGCATTTCCGCCGCCAGGCTCAGCAGGCCGGCCTGCTCGGCGCCGCGCGGGGCAAACACCAGCAATGGGTAGTTGGCATCGATCAGGGCCATCGGGCCGTGACGCACTTCGGCGCTGCTGAAGGCTTCGGCCTGGATCGCCGAGGTTTCCTTGAATTTCAGCGCGGCTTCCTGGGCGATGGCAAAACCGGCGCCACGGCCGATCACCATCAAACGCTCACAATCGCGCAGGGCATCGATGGCCGGGCTCCAGTCCTGTTGCGCGGCATCACGCAAGCCTTCGGGCAGGGCGTTGTGCGCCTCCAGCAATTCACTGTCTTCTTTCCAGTGGGCGATCAGGCGGGCGCTGGCGCTGAGGGTGGCGATGAAACTCTTGGTCGCGGCGACGCTGCTTTCGGTGCCGGCCAGCAGCGGCAGGCTGAATTCGCACGCGGCCTCCAGCGGCGAATCAGAGGCGTTGACCATCGACACGCTCAAGGCGCCGCGCTTGCGCAGCAGACGCAGGCTGTTGACCAGGTCCGGGCTCTGGCCCGACTGGGAAAACGCGAACGCTACCTGACCGCTGACCTTCAACGGCGCCTGTTGCATGGTGACCACCGACATCGGCAGTGACGCCACCGGAATCCCCAGTTGCTGCATGGTCAGGTAGGCGAAATAACTGGCCGCATGGTCGGAACTGCCACGGGCGACGGTCATCGCCACTTGCGGCGGCTGACGGCGCAGGCGACCGGCGATCTCGATCATCGAGCCATCGAGCTGTTGCAGTTGGGCTTGCACGGCCTCGAACGAGGACAGCGCCTCCTCAAGCATTTTTGAAGTCAATGTCTTCTCCTTCGACCATGACGGCGGTCAGTGTGAGTGAGCGATCCAGCCGCACGCAGTCGGCCCAGGCGCCAGGTGCAAGGCGCCCGCGTTCGGTGATGCCGAGGTAGTCGGCGGGGAATTGCGAAAGACGTTGCGAGGCCTCGGCGATCGGCAGACCGATCTTCACCAGATTGCGCAAGGCCTGATCCATGGTCAGGGTGCTGCCGGCCAGCGTGCCGTCCGGCAGGCGCACGCCGCCCAGGCATTTGGTGACGGTGTGGCTGCCGAGCTTGTATTCGCCATCGGGCATGCCGGCGGCGGCGGTCGAATCGGTGACGCAGTACAGGCACGGAATCGAGCGCAGGGCCACGCGGATTGCGCCGGGGTGCACGTGCAGCAAGTCCGGGATCAGTTCAGCGAACTTGGCGTGGGCCAGTGCCGCGCCGACGATGCCCGGTTCGCGGTGATGCAGCGGGCTCATGGCGTTGTACAGGTGAGTGAAACTGGTGGCGCCGGCTTCGAGGGCGGCGACGCCTTCCTCGTAACTGCCGAGGGTGTGGCCGATCTGCATGCGGATGCCGCGGCGGCTCAGTTCGCGAATCAAGCCGTCATGGCCGGCGATTTCCGGGGCGATAGTGATCACCCGAATCGGCGCCAGTGCCAGATACTCTTCAACTTCGGCCATCAGCGCGGTGTGGGCGAAGTTCGGCTGGGCACCGAGTTTGCCGGGATTGATGTACGGACCTTCGAGGTGAACGCCGAGGACCCGGGCGGCACCTTTCGGACGCTGCTCACAGAATTCGCCGACATCCTTGAGCACGCTGGCAATCTCGGCACTCGGCGCGGTCATGGTGGTGGCCAACAGCGAGGTGGTGCCGAAGCGTACGTGGGTCCGGGTGATGGTCTCGAAGGCGCTGGTGCCTTCCATGATGTCTTTGCCGCCACCGCCGTGGACGTGCAGGTCGATGAAACCCGGCAGCAGGTAAGGCAGGTCGTTGTCCGCCGGGTCGCAGGGCACGCCTTCGATGGACACGACTCTGCCGTGTTCGTGGATCAGCCGGCCGCGAATCCAGCCGTCAGCGGTGAGGATGTTGTCTTCGGACATTTCGCTTCTCTCGTTTGGCCTGGCTGCCGGTCAGCGGCGCAGCTCTGCAACAAAGTCGTAGTAGTCGTTGCGGCAATAGGTGTCGGTGACTTCGATCGGTGTGTTGTCTTCCAGGTAGCCGACCCGGGTCATCAGCAGCATCGCGGTGCCGGGGGCGATGCCGACCAGCGCGGCGAACTCGTCCGAGGCGTTGATCGCCTGGATGTGCTGCAAGGCGCGCACGATCGGCTTGCCGATGCTGTCGAGGTGTTCGTAGAGCGAATCGCCCACCACTTGTGGTTTGGGCATGATCGAGGCGGGCAGGGTGCTCATCTCGATGGCCATCACCGTGTCGTCGGCCTTGCGCAGGCGTTTCATGCGCGCGACCTTGTCGTTCGGCGACAGGCCGAGGCGGATCAATTCTTCGTGGGTCGGCAGGGTGATTTCACGCTCGAGCCATTGCGAGCTGGGCACGAAGCCCTTGAGACGGAGCATTTCGCTGAAGCCCGACAGGCGCGATAGCGGTTGTTCAAGGCGCGGGGTGATGAAGGTGCCGGAACCTTGCAGACGGCGGATCAGGCCTTGGTCCAGCAAAACCTCCAGCGCCTTGCGCGCGGTGACCCGGGAAAT
Organism: Pseudomonas sp. 91RF; assembly: GCF_003576265.1. Lineage (NCBI taxonomy): Bacteria > Pseudomonadati > Pseudomonadota > Gammaproteobacteria > Pseudomonadales > Pseudomonadaceae > Pseudomonas > Pseudomonas sp. 91RF. The sequence continues at coordinate 51,255 of NZ_QWFC01000041.1, read as the reverse complement.
CCCCAGCATTTCGCTGAGATTGCGCTCCGACGGCATCGCCTGTTCGGCTTTCCACTGGCCGGCATGAATTGCCGCTTCCAGGTTGCGCGCCAGTTGCAGGTACAGCGGCGTCGGCTGGGAGTCGTCAGGGCGCAGGGCGTGGAGATCGTTCATGCGGGCACTTCCGGAGCTGGTATTGAATTGTTGTCGCTCGGTGTTTCGGCGAAAACTAATACCACTTGAATACCATGTCAACGCAGCGGAGAGGCCTGTAGTCCTGTTGGATCGGGTGTTTGAGGACGGGTGGTTTTAAGTGGTATTAGAGGTGGGTGCGGGAACGCAAAAGATCGCAGTCTGCGGCAGTTCCGGCGGGTGAAAGTGGTATCACCGTTCAGGCGTTGCCGCAGGCTGCGATCTTTTGCATTTATTTTTTTGCGGGCGACCAATGGTCAGGGGAAAGGGCCGCTTCGCGGCCCGGAGAACCCAGGTACCCTGGTGACAGAATCAGGGGCGGATTTCGATCATCGTGCCGTCCGGCACCAGGTTCCAGACTTCGCGCATGTCGACGTTGCGCATGGCGATGCAGCCGTCGGTCCAGTCCAGGGTATGGAACAGGTTTTCCGGGTTCTCTGCGGAGTCCGGCGTGCCATGGATCATGATCATGCCGCCGGGCTCGACGCCTTCGCGGCGGGCGCGGGCGGAGTCGCTGATGTTCGGGTAGGAGATGTGCATCGACAGGTTGAATTTGTCGCTGGTCTTGCGCCAGTCGATCCAATAGAAACCTTCGGGTGTGCGTTTATCGCCTTCAATCAGTTTCGGACCTTTCTTCGCGCCCTTGCCCAGGGAAATGCGATAGCTCTTGAGCGGTTTGCCGTCGGCGATCAACTGCAGTTGATGAGCCGATTTGAGCACCAGTATTTTTTCGATGAGCGGGGTGTTCGAAGGCGTCACGGTGGTCACGAACGACGCTTGGGAGACGGTGACGAACGACAGGCAAAACAGGGCAAGCAACCAGCGCATTGAAACGATTCCCCAGAAGGTGATGCAGATAATTTATTTATAGATCTTATGCAGGCGCTGTCGCGGGCTGCGCACGCGGGTTATCGGCCGGCTGGCGCTGAAATCAAGTGATGGCCGGCTGAGCGAGCGGCGGGATCGATTCCGAGCGCACGGGGTAAGTCTCGGCGCGGCGGTCAGCGAAGAAGCATTCTAAGGTACGGCCCACCGTGCGGAAAGCCAGCTCGTCCCATGGAATCTGCGCTTCGTCGAACAGTTGCACTTCGAGGCTTTCGGGGCCGGCGGAAAAGTCCAGGTCTGCGAGCTCGGCGCGAAAGAACACATGAACCTGACTGATGTGTGGCACGTCGATCAGGGTGTAGATGCTCAGGTTGCGCACTCGGGCGCAGGCTTCCTCGGCGGTTTCGCGGATGGCAGCCTGTTCGATGGTCTCGCCGTTCTCCATGAACCCGGCGGGCAGCGTCCAGTAACCGAGGCGCGGCTCGATGGCGCGGCGGCAGAGCAGGACTTTGCTGCCCCAGGTCGCTACACAGCCGGCCACGATATTGGGGTTCTGGTAGTGAATGGTCTGACAGCTGTCGCAGACAAATCGCAGCCGCGAGTCGCCTTCGGGAATGCGCTGGGTCACCGGGTTGCCGCACTGGCTGCAAAATTTCATGCTGGGGTTCCTGAATGCTGCGCCTATCTTGGCGTGCAGCGGTGTCAGTCGGCAAGTTGTCGTTTCGCGACATGTCCCTTGTTCAGGGCTTGGGCGGTCGCATTGATTGGTGCATCATGCAGGGCAAGGCACAGATCGAGAACACTTATGCTGGACGAGCTACTGCACCGGGTAAGCAATCACACGCCGCGCACGCTGGAAACCGACACGCGTTTCCCCGAGGCCGCCGTCCTGGTGCCGATTACTCGCAGTGACGAACCCGAGCTTGTCCTCACCCTGCGTGCCAGCGGGCTCTCGACCCACGGTGGCGAAGTCGCCTTTCCCGGTGGCAGGCGTGATCCGGAAGACCCGGACCTGATCTTCACCGCGCTGCGTGAGGCCGAGGAAGAAATCGGCCTGCCGCCGGGACTGGTTGAAGTGATCGGTCCGCTCAGCCCGCTGATTTCCCTGCATGGCATCAAGGTCACGCCGTATGTCGGGGTGATTCCCGATTTCGTCGAGTATCAGGCCAATGATGCCGAGATCGCAGCGGTGTTCAGCGTGCCCCTGGAATTCTTCCGCAAGGACCCGCGTGAACACACCCACCGCATCGACTATCAGGGTCGCAGTTGGTACGTACCGAGCTATCGTTACGGCGAATACAAGATCTGGGGGCTGACGGCGATCATGATCGTCGAGTTGATCAACCTGCTCTATGACGCCAGAATCAGCCTGCATCGACCGCCGAAAAGCTTTATCAATACCTGAAGCCATCGTTCGAATGGCCAGCCATCGTGAGCCCTGAGGAAAACAAGATGAAATATCGCCTGGGCGACGCCCGCGTCGAAACCCATCCGCAGAGCTGGGTCGCCCCCAACGCCGTGCTGGTGGGCAAGGTCAAGCTGGAAGAGGGCGCCAACGTCTGGTTCAACGCCGTGCTGCGCGGCGATAACGAACTGATCCTGATCGGCAAGAACAGCAACGTGCAGGATGGCACGGTGATGCACACCGACATGGGCTTTCCGCTGACCATCGGAACCGGCGTGACCATCGGCCACAACGCCATGCTCCACGGCTGCACGGTCGGGGACTACAGCCTGATCGGCATCAACGCCGTCATCCTCAACGGCGCGAAGATCGGCAAGAACTGCATCATCGGCGCCAATTCGCTGATCGGTGAAGGCAAGGAAATTCCCGATGGTTCGCTGGTGATGGGCTCGCCGGGCAAAGTGGTGCGCGAACTGACTGAGCCGCAGAAGAAGATGCTCGAAGCCAGTGCCGCGCACTATGTGCATAACTCCCAGCGCTATGCGCGCGATCTGGTCGAGCAGGAAGAATGACAATCCCGGAAAGACCCGTCGCCTCGCCGTGCGTGAGCATTTGCGCGCTGGACGAGGATGACATTTGCACCGGTTGCCAGCGCACGGTCGAGGAAATCACCCGCTGGAGCCGGATGACCAACGACGAGCGGCGGGTGGTGCTTGGGTTGTGTCATGAGCGGGCGAAGGCCAGTGGATTGATCTGGATGATCCCTGCCAAGCGCTGATTCTCGCCTGACGTCGGGTGTATACAATTTGTTCCCCGACTTGGCCGGACTCTCCTCCTCAAGTAACCTGTGCGCCAATCTGACAGGTCGCTCCCCATGATTTTCCTCATCGCCTATATCAGCAGCGTCGTGCTGATCAACTTTGCGTTCTCCACTGCGCCGCACCTGGACATCATCTGGTCCGCGTGGGGCGGGCTGGTATTCGTGCTGCGCGACATGGTGCAGATCCGTTTCGGCCATGGCGCGATTGTGGCAATGCTGGCGGCGCTGGTGCTGTCCTATGTCACCTCCGATCCATCGATCGCGCTGGCCAGTGCCACGGCGTTTGCGGTGTCCGAGTGCATCGACTGGCTGGTCTTCAGCATCACCAAACGCCCGCTGCGTGACCGGTTGTGGATCAGCTCGGCGCTGAGCATTCCCCTTGATACCTTCATCTTCTTCGGCATGATCGACCTGCTGACGCCGCCGGTGATCATCACTGCCCTGGCCTCGAAGTTCGCCGGTGTGACTGCGGTCTGGCTGATCATGGCCTGGCGCGAACGCAAACAGGCTGTCGCCGGCTGAAGCCAAACCCTCAGGTTCATGTAAAATGCCGCGCTTTCTCCCCATGGAAAGCGCGTCTGGCGTTGCTTTCCTCGATGATCCGCTTCTTTGAGGACCTGAGATGACCCGTATCGGAACTCCATTGTCGCCGACCGCGACCCGCGTATTGCTGTGTGGCTGTGGTGAGTTGGGCAAGGAAGTGGTGATCGAGCTGCAACGCCTGGGCGTTGAAGTGATCGCCGTTGACCGTTACGCCAATGCGCCGGCCATGCAGGTCGCCCATCGCAGCCATGTGATCAATATGCTCGACGGCGCTGCCCTGCGTGCGGTGATCGAAGCCGAGAAGCCGCACTTCATCGTGCCGGAAATCGAAGCCATCGCCACCGCCACCCTGGTCGAACTGGAAACCGAAGGCTTCACCGTGATCCCGACCGCGCGCGCCGCGCAACTGACCATGAACCGCGAGGGCATCCGTCGTCTGGCCGCTGAAGAGCTGGATCTGCCGACTTCGCCGTACCACTTCGCCGACACCTTCGAGGATTACAGCAAAGCCGTTGAAGACCTGGGTTTCCCATGCGTTGTCAAGCCAGTAATGAGTTCGTCGGGCAAGGGCCAGAGCCTGCTGCGCAGTGTCGATGACGTGCAGAAAGCCTGGGATTACGCACAAGAAGGCGGTCGTGCCGGTAAAGGCCGGGTGATCATCGAAGGCTTCATCGATTTCGACTACGAAATCACCCTGCTGACCGTGCGTCATATCGGCGGTACCACGTTCTGTGCACCGGTCGGTCACCGTCAGGAGAAGGGCGACTACCAGGAATCCTGGCAGCCACAAGCCATGAGCCCGATCGCGCTGGCTGAGTCCGAGCGCGTTGCCAAAGCCGTGACCGAGGCGTTGGGTGGCCGTGGCCTGTTCGGCGTCGAGCTGTTCATCAAGGGCGATCAGGTGTGGTTCAGCGAAGTGTCGCCGCGTCCGCACGACACCGGTCTGGTGACCCTGATTTCCCAGGACCTGTCGCAGTTCGCCCTGCACGCCCGGGCAATTCTCGGCTTGCCGGTGCCGCTGATCCGTCAGTTTGGCCCATCGGCGTCCGCAGTGATTCTGGTGGAAGGCCAGTCGACCCAGACCGCATTCGCCAACCTCGGCGCTGCGCTGAGCGAGCCGGATACCGCGCTGCGTCTGTTCGGCAAGCCTGAAGTCAACGGCCAGCGCCGCATGGGTGTTGCACTGGCCCGTGACGAGTCGATCGAGGCCGCTCGTGCCAAGGCGACCCGCGCTTCTCAGGCTGTCGTTGTAGAGCTGTAATCCCGCTATCTGATCGCTCCCGCCCGTGCGGGAGCGATCATTGCGCCTACGACACCTGATTCAGGTCGTTATGGCGCGTTTCCTTCAGGCACAGCACAGCGATCAAGCTGAGTACCGCGGCCGCAGACACATACCCACCGACATAACTCAAACCACCCATCGCCACCAGTTTCTGCGCGAAGAACGGCGCCGCCGAGGCTCCAACGATGCCGCCGAGGTTGTAGGCCGCCGATGCACCGGTATATCGCACGTGTGTCGGAAACAGTTCCGGCAGCAGCGCGCCCATCGGGGCGAACGTCACGCCCATCAGGAACAGCTCGATGCACAGGAACAGCGCCACGCCCCAGGTCGAGCCCTGAGTCAGCAACGGTTCCATCAGAAATCCGGAAAGAATCGCCAGAACACCGCCGACGATCAGCACTGGTTTGCGCCCGTAACGATCACTTGCCCACGCCGACAGCGGCGTTGCAGCTGCCATGAACAAAACGGCGAAGCACAGCAGTCCGAGGAATGTTTCGCGACTGTAGCCCAGCGTCGACACGCCGTAGCTCAGGGAAAACACTGTCGAGATGTAGAACAGCGCGTAGCAGACGACCATGGCGGCGGCGCCCAGCAACGTTGGCGCCCAGTATTGGCTGAACAGCTCGACCAGCGGCACTTTCACCCGCTCCTGGCGGGCGATGGCGTTGGCGAACACTGGCGTTTCGTGCAGCTTGAGGCGCACGTACAGCCCGACCATCACCAGTACCGCACTGAGCAGGAACGGAATCCGCCAGCCCCAACTGCGAAACTGTTCGTCATTGAGCGTCATGGCCAGCGTCAGGAACAGGCCGTTGGCTGCCAGAAAACCGATCGAAGGGCCCAACTGCGGGAACATGCCGAACCATGCCCGTTTGCCTTTCGGCGCGTTTTCGGTGGCCAACAATGCCGCGCCACCCCATTCTCCGCCCAGTCCGAGACCCTGACCGAAGCGCAGCACACACAACAGGATCGGCGCCCACGCTCCAATGCTGTCGTAACCCGGTAGCACACCAATCAGCGTGGTGCAGACCCCCATCAGCAGCAACGAAGCTACCAGTGTGGACTTGCGCCCGATCCGGTCGCCGAAATGGCCGAACAGTGCCGAACCCAGCGGGCGGGCGAGGAAGGCGATACCGAAGGTGAGGAATGCCGAAAGCATCTGCGCGGTGCCGGATGTCTGCGGAAAGAATACAGGTCCGATCACCAGTGCGGCGGCGGTGGCATAGACGTAGAAGTCGTAGAACTCGATGGCCGTGCCGATGAAGCTCGCGGTGGCCACCCGGGTGGCGGAATTGGCCGGTTGGGCAGGCGTGGTGTCGCTGTAAGCGGTACTGGTCGTCATGCGGTGATCCCTGACAGTCATGAGCTCCATTGGAGCGAATTATTATGGTCGACTACCCGGGGATGTGGGATAGGGCGCGAGCGCTGTTTCAGGTAGGAACAGTCGTCGGTGTGATGCGGAAAGCGGCGATGAACCGGCCGGAACCTGTCGGGTGCGGGGTAAGCACTGGGTTCGGCGGGGCTTGGGTAAGCACCGCAATTATAGGAAGGTGGCTAACGATTGAACAAGGGGCGAGCTAGCGGACGGGTGTGAGCGCCGGTGCCGAGCTGGTGTGCCAGATGAGCACTTTGCTCACGCGGTTTTCCTCGGTTTCGAGGATCTCCAGGCGATAGCGCCCGATTTTCAGGCACACCGCGCTTTCCGGAATGGTTTCCAGCGCTTCGGTCACCAGGCCATTCAGGGTTCGCGGGCCGTCGCTGGGCAGGTGCCAGCCCAGGCATTTGTTCAGTTCGCGGATCGAGGCGGCGCCGTCGATCACCATGCGCCCGTCGGCCTGCGGATGAATATGCGGATTATCGAGGCTGTGCTCACTTTCGAATTCGCCGACGATTTCTTCGAGAATGTCTTCCAGGGTGACGATCCCCAGCACTTCGCCGTATTCGTCCACCACCATGCCCAGACGACGCTGCTGCTTGTGGAAGTTCAGCAATTGCAGTTGCAGCGGTGTGCTTTCCGGGACGAAATACGGCTCGTAGCTGGCGGCGAGGAGCGCTTCGCGGGTCAGGGCGTGATTGTCCAGCAAGTGGCGGATCTGCCGGGTATTGAGGACGGCCTCGACCTGGTTGATGTCGCTGTGGAAAACCGGCAGGCGCGTGCGCTTGTTGTGGCGCAATTGCTCGATGATCTCTTCGATCGGATCGTCGAGATTGATGCCGTCGACGTCACTGCGAGGCACCAGGATGTCGTTGACCGTGATGTTGTCCAGCGCGTGGATACCGTTAACCGGGTGCGTGCGTGACGGATGTTCCGGGTCGTCATGGCGTTCCGGCGGGACGTCGTCTTCGCTCTGTTGCACGACCTGCTGCTTGCGCACCAGCGGACGCAACAGCAAACCACTGATGCTGCTCAGCAGCCATGCGAGCGGATAGATCACTTTCAGTGGTACTGCCAGCAACGTGTTGCCGAATGACAGCACGGCGTCCGGATAACGCTGGGCGAGGGTGCGCGGGAAATAGTCGGCAAACACCAGCAGGACGGCGCCGGCGCCCAGAGTGGCTGCCCAGGGACCGTTTTCTTCACACAGGAAAATCGCCAGCAGCGTGGCAAGCACCACGGCGAGGGCGCGGCACAGGGTGTTGCACAGGATCAGGCTGTCGAGCGGGAAGCTCAGCTTGGCCAGTGGTTTGTCACTGGCGCGCGACGCGGTGCGTTGTGCCAGCAGATGCTGTTGCGCCACTTCGATGGCGGTAAACAGCCCCGACCAGAGAATCAGCAGGACAAATACCGCGAGCATCGGCCCTATGGGCAAACCGTCCATTTATGCCGCCCGTCAGATGTGCAGGATGTATTCACGGACCAGTTTGCTGCCGAAATACGCCAACATCAGCAGACAGAAACCGGCGAGGGTCCAGCGGATCGCTTTGTGGCCGCGCCAGCCCAGGCGGTTGCGGCCCCACAACAGCACGCTGAACACGATCCAGGCCAGGCAAGCGAGCAGGGTCTTGTGCACCAGGTGCTGGGCAAACAGGTTCTCGACGAACAGCCAGCCGGAAATCAGTGACAGCGACAGCAGCGTCCAGCCGGCCCAGAGGAAGCCGAACAGCAGGCTTTCCATGGTTTGCAGCGGCGGGAAGTTCTTGATCAGCCCGGACGGGTGCTTGTTCTTGAGCTGGTGATCCTGCACCAGCAGCAACAAGGCCTGGAATACCGCGATGGTGAACATGCCGTAGGCAAGGATCGACAGCAGGATGTGCGCGAGGATGCCCGGCTCTTCGTCGATGATCTGCACGGTGCCGGTCGGCGCAAACTGCGCCAGCAATACGGTGATCGCCCCCAGCGGGAACAGCAGGACCAGCAGGTTTTCCACCGGGATCCGCGAGCAGGCCAGCAGGGTCAGGGCGATGACCGCTGCGGCAATCAGGCTCGACGCACTGAAGAAGTCCAGGCCCAGCCCGATCGGCGTCAGCAGGTGAGTCAGCAGGCTGGCACTGTGGGCCAGCACGGCGAGCACGCCAAGCGTGACCAGCAGGCGCTTGTTGGCCTTGGCGCCGGTGGCCAGGCGGGTGCCCTGATAAAGGGTCGCAGCGGCATAGAGAAGGGCGGCGGCGAGGGTGGTCAGCAAACTCGGTGACAAGGGGAGCATAAATCCTGTTAGGCAAGCCCGAAAGGCGCTGAGTTTGGCATAGAACGGTCATCGCACGAAAGACCGGCAAGCTGACAGCGAGGTGTCCGCCAGACGCAGTCTTCGCTATAATCCGCGACCTGCCCACGCCGCAGGCTCGCCGAGTACATGTTGATTCCGGTCCGGGCCGCCATTATCCCGGTCTACACAGGGCCTGAAAGGATCGCGCAATGTTTGAAAACTTAACCGACCGTCTCTCGCAGACGCTGCGCCATGTCACCGGCAAGGCGAAACTGACCGAAGACAACATTAAAGACACCCTGCGTGAAGTGCGCATGGCGTTGCTCGAAGCCGACGTTGCCCTGCCGGTGGTTAAGGACTTCGTAAACTCGGTCAAGGAACGCGCTGTCGGCACCGAGGTGTCGCGCAGCCTGACGCCGGGCCAGGCGTTCGTGAAGATCGTCCAGGCCGAACTCGAAAGCCTGATGGGCGCGGCCAACGAAGACCTGAACCTGAGCGCCGTGCCGCCTGCCGTCATCCTGATGGCCGGTTTGCAGGGTGCCGGTAAAACCACCACCGCCGGCAAGCTGGCGCGCTTCCTTAAAGAGCGCAAGAAGAAGTCGGTCATGGTTGTGTCGGCGGACATCTATCGTCCTGCCGCTATCAAACAGCTGGAAACCCTGGCCAACGACATCGGCGTGACGTTCTTCCCGTCCGATCTGAGCCAGAAGCCGGTCGACATCGCCAACGCGGCTATTAAAGAAGCAAAACTGAAATTCATCGACGTGGTCATCGTCGATACCGCCGGTCGTCTGCACATCGACGAAGAGATGATGGGCGAGATCAAGGCGCTGCACGCCGCGATCAACCCGGTTGAAACCCTGTTCGTGGTTGACGCCATGACCGGTCAGGACGCCGCCAACACGGCCAAGGCCTTCGGCGATGCACTGCCGCTGACCGGCGTGATCCTGACCAAGGTCGACGGTGATGCCCGTGGCGGTGCCGCACTGTCCGTTCGTGCCATCACCGGCAAGCCGATCAAGTTCATCGGTATGGGCGAGAAGACCGAAGCCCTCGACCCGTTCCACCCTGAGCGTATCGCTTCGCGAATCCTCGGCATGGGCGACGTGCTCAGCCTGATCGAACAGGCTGAAGCGACCCTCGACAAGGACAAGGCCGACAAACTGGCCAAGAAGCTGAAGAAGGGCAAGGGCTTCGACCTCGAAGACTTCCGCGATCAGCTGCAGCAGATGAAGAACATGGGCGGCCTCGGCGGCCTCATGGACAAGCTGCCGAGCATCGGTGGCGTCAACCTGTCGCAGATGGGCAATGCCCAGAGTGCGGCAGAGAAGCAGTTCAAACAGATGGAAGCCATCATCAACTCCATGACCCCGGCCGAGCGCCGCGATCCCGAGCTGATCAGCGGTTCGCGCAAGCGCCGGATCGCCATGGGCTCCGGCACCCAGGTGCAGGACATTGGTCGCTTGATCAAGCAGCACAAGCAGATGCAGAAGATGATGAAGAAGTTCTCCGCCAAGGGCGGAATGGCGAAAATGATGCGCGGCATGGGCGGAATGCTGCCCGGCGGCGGCATGCCAAAACTGTAAAAGAACTCGCCGGTCGTCGTACCGGCGCAGTCCCGCAAGGACGCGGGATCCACAGCAAACCCGCATTCGGCGGGAGCTGACTGGCCGTTTTCATCGACGGCTCTACCGCAAATCAGCACGGCATGCCATAGGCGCCGGAAAAAGTCATTTGCAAAAGTCCGGATATTCCTTAGAATATGCGGCCTTTCGGGCACCCATGCCCGCTGTGCATTTAGATTTGCAGCACCGACTACAGGAACGATGTTCACATGCTAACAATCCGTCTTGCCCTTGGCGGCTCCAAAAAGCGCCCGTTTTACCACCTGACCGTAACCGACTCCCGCAACCCGCGTGACGGTTCCCACAAAGAACAGGTTGGTTTCTTCAACCCTGTTGCCCGTGGTCAGGAAGTTCGTCTGTCCGTGAACCAAGAGCGCGTAGCCTACTGGCTGAGCGTTGGTGCACAGCCTTCTGAGCGTGTTGCTCAGTTGCTGAAGGAATCGGCTAAGGCTGCGGCCTGAGCAATATGAACGCGACGCCTGCTGTTGCCGATGATTTGATCGTTATTGGCAAAATTTATTCTGTTCACGGCGTTCGCGGCGAAGTGAAGGTTTATTCCTTTACTGATCCGACTGAAAACCTGTTGCAGTACAAAACCTGGACGCTCAAGCGCGAAGGCAATGTCAAACAGGTCGAGCTGGTCAGTGGACGCGGGAGCGACAAGTTCCTGGTCGCAAAGCTCAAGGGTCTTGATGATCGTGAAGAAGCTCGTCTTCTGGCCGGTTACGAGATCTGCGTGCCGCGCAGCCTGTTCGCTGAATTGACCGAAGGCGAGTACTACTGGTACCAGCTGGAAGGTCTGAAGGTCATCGATACGCTTGGGCAATTGCTCGGGAAAATCGATCATCTTCTGGAAACCGGCGCCAATGATGTAATGGTAGTCAAGCCTTGCGCTGGCAGCCTGGATGATCGCGAACGCCTGTTGCCCTATACGGAGCAATGCGTGTTGGCCGTCGACCTCGCAGCGGGCGAGATGAAGGTGGATTGGGACGCGGACTTCTAAGCGTGGCTAACTTGCGCGTAGAAGTGATCAGTTTGTTTCCCGAGATGTTTTCCGCCATCGGCGACTACGGCATCACCAGTCGAGCGGTCAAACAGGGGCTCTTGCAGCTGACCTGTTGGAATCCGCGGGATTACACGACGGATCGGCATCACACTGTGGACGATCGCCCGTTTGGCGGTGGTCCGGGCATGGTGATGAAGATCAAGCCCCTGGAAGATGCTCTGGTTCAGGCCAAGGCAGCAGCCGGGGAGGCGGCGAAGGTGATTTACCTGTCCCCCCAAGGCCGTCAACTGACTCAGTCGGCGGTACGCGAACTGGCTAAATCGGATGCATTGATCCTGATTGCCGGTCGCTATGAAGGCATTGACGAGCGTTTTATTGATGCTCATGTCGATGAAGAGTGGTCGATTGGGGACTATGTCCTGTCTGGCGGCGAGCTGCCGGCGATGGTCCTGATAGATGCGGTTACACGACTGCTGCCCGGAGCTTTAGGGCATGCGGACTCCGCGGAGGAAGATTCCTTCACGGATGGTTTGCTGGATTGCCCGCACTACACCCGACCGGAGGTGTATGCGGATCAGCGTGTTCCCGACGTATTGCTAAGTGGCAATCACGCACACATCCGGCGTTGGCGTTTACAGCAGTCCCTTGGTCGGACCTATGAACGACGCGCCGATCTTCTGGAAAGCCGCTCGCTTTCTGGAGAAGAGAAGAAGCTGCTCGAGGAATACATCCGCGAGCGGGACGATAGTTAACAACGTATCGATGGTAGATCCGACGATTTACCTTAGGAGCACAGCATGACCAACAAAATCATCCTTGCACTCGAAGCAGAGCAGATGACCAAAGAGATCCCAGCCTTTGCCCCGGGCGACACCATTGTCGTTCAGGTGAAAGTGAAGGAAGGCGATCGTTCCCGTCTGCAAGCGTTCGAAGGCGTTGTAATCGCCAAGCGTAACCGCGGCGTGAACAGTGCGTTCACCGTTCGTAAAATCTCCAACGGTGTTGGCGTAGAACGTACTTTCCAGACCTACTCCCCGCAGATCGACAGCATGGCTGTCAAACGTCGCGGTGACGTACGTAAAGCCAAGCTGTACTACCTGCGCGACCTGTCGGGTAAAGCAGCTCGCATCAAGGAAAAACTGGCTTAAGCCCAGCTTCCGATGCAGAAAAAAGCAGCCTACGGGCTGCTTTTTTGTTGTCCGCAATTTATCCACAGCATCATTGTTTCAGGCCGTACCCATGACATCTCGCGAGCAAGAAATCGAACGCCGCACCGAACTCTCGGTGACCCGCGTGACCAAGGCGGTCTTCCCGCCGACCACCAATCACCACAACACCCTGTTCGGCGGCACCGCCCTGGCCTGGATGGATGAAGTGTCGTTCATCACCGCCACGCGTTTCTGCCGTTTGCCGCTGGTGACGGTCTCCACCGACCGGATCGATTTCAACCATGCGATCCCGGCAGGTTCCATCGTCGAGCTGGTCGGGCGGGTGATCAAGGTGGGCAATACCAGCCTCAAGGTCGAGGTGGAAGTGTTCGTTGAGAGCATGAGCTGCGACGGGCGTGAGAAGGCGATTCACGGGCAGTTCAGCTTCGTTGCCATTGATGATGACAAGCGGCCAGTGCCCGTGCTGCCGGGCTTCGCGGCCTGACCCGGCACCGAGCCGCAGCATTCGCGGGCTTGCCCGCGATTGGGTTTATGCGCCGCCGCTGATCTCAGGCTGAATCAACGCCAGCAACGTCCACCCCGGTCCCGGTTTCAGCACGGTCTCCGGCGTGACCACATGCACCCAGCCGCTGTCATCGCGCATGAACAACAGTGTCGCGCGATTGCCATGCAGCGCCCGGTAATCGTCCCAGCCAAACCCGTCCGTCAGCGTCGTGCTGTACAGATCGGCGCCCTGGCCCAACTGGCTGGCCAGCCTGGCGTAAGTGAGCGCCTCGCTCCCCAGTTGATTGCCGCGATGTTCCAGGCTGGCGCGGTGCTTGTCGCTGCGACGGCTTTCGTGACCGCTGGCCAGTCCGAACAGGCGCTGATGGCCAAAGTCATGTCGAAAGCGCATGGCTGCCAGCGTATTGAGTTCGCCGGACGGTGACAGCGCCAGCAAATGTCCCAGCCCCACCAGATCCAGATGCGCATCCGCGTGCTGCGAGGCCGGATTGCCGAAGTAGGTCGGTAAGCCATCCATGCGTGCTGCCCGAATGTTTTCCCAGCTTGAGTCGGTGAGCAACACCCGGCTGCCGAGCTGTTGCAGCGACTTGCCGAGCAGGCGCGCCGGGCCGTTTGCACCAACGATCAGGAAACCGCTGGGTGCCGGTTCCGCCACCTTCAACAGGCGCGCCAGTGGTCGGGCGGTCGCACTTTGCAGCACGACGGTGCCGATGATCACGGCGAAGGTCAGCGGCACCAGCAACAGCGCGCCTTCATGGCCTGCGTCATCCAGGCGAATCGCAAAGATCGCCGAGACTGCCGCCGCGACGATCCCGCGCGGGGCGATCCAGCACAACAATGCACGCTCACGCCAACTCAGGCTCGAACCGGCAGTACTCAAGACTACGTTCAGCGGTCGGGCGATCAGCTGGATCACCAGCAACAAAATCAGCACCAGTGGCCCAAGACCGATCAGCGCGTTCAGGTCCAGCCGCGCCGCCAGCAGAATGAACAACCCGGAAATCAGCAGAACGCTGAGGTTTTCCTTGAAGTGCAGAATGTGCCGCACATCCACGCCCTTCATGTTCGCCAGCCACATGCCCATCAGCGTCACCGCCAGCAGCCCGGATTCGTGCATGGTCTGGTTGGCGGCGATGAATATCCCCAGCACCGCGGCGAGCGATGCCAGATTGTGCAAGTACTCCGGCAGCCATTGACGCCGAATGATCGTACCGAGCAGCCAGCCACCGGCGATGCCGAACGCGCTGCCGCAGACAATCACCCCGCCGAATGTGAGCAGGCTCTGTTCCAGGCCATGGCCTTCGGTCCGGGCAATGATGAAGCTGTAGACCACCACCGCGAGCAGCGCGCCGATCGGGTCGATCACGATCCCTTCCCAGCGCAGGATGTTGGCGATCGAAGCCTTCGGTCGTACCACGCGCAGCATCGGCACGATCACGGTCGGGCCGGTCACCAGGGTCAGACTGCCGAACAGGATGGCGAGCAGCCAGTCGAAACCCAGCAGCCAGTGGGTTGCCACCGCAATCACTATCCAGGTCGAGAGCGCGCCGAGGGTCACCAGCCGATGCACGACGCTGCCGATCTCGCGCCACTCCGACAGGTGCAGGGTCAGACTGCCCTCGAACAGGATCAGCGCCACTGCCAGTGACACCAGCGGCATCAGCAGCGGACCGAACATTTCCTGCGGGTCGAGCCAGCCCAACACGGGGCCGGCGAGAATGCCGGTCAGCAGCAGAAACAGAATCGCCGGCAACTTCAGCCGCCACGCCAGCCATTGACAGCCCAGAGCGGCAGCACCGATACCACCGAAGGCCAAGAGAATTTGCTGCTCGTTCATTGAAGCTCCCTGTTCCTTGAAATGGCGGGCTATGAAAGACTAGCGAGCCTTTCAACCGTTCACTGTTTATTTGCGCGTCGTGCTTGTGCCGGCGCGCCCAGAGTGCCCATGCCTGCCATCGACCACCCGCTGATTGACCAATTCCTCGATGCCCTGTGGCTGGAGAAGGGCCTGTCCGACAATACCCGTGACGCCTACCGCAGCGATCTGGCGCTGTTCAACGGCTGGCTGCAGGAGAAAAACCTCGAATTGATCAACGCGGGTCGCGAGTTGATCCTCGATCACCTGGCCTGGCGTCTGGAGCAGAATTACAAACCCCGTTCCACCGCGAGATTTCTCTCGGGCGTGCGTGGCTTTTATCGCTATTTGCTGCGGGAAAAACTGATCTCGGTCGATCCGACCTTGCGCGTCGACATGCCGCAACTGGGCCGGCCGTTGCCCAAATCCCTGTCGGAAGCCGACGTGGAAGCGCTGCTGAAGGCACCGGATTTGAGCGAAGCCATCGGCCAGCGCGACCGTGCCATGCTCGAAGTCCTTTACGCTTGTGGCCTGCGGGTGACCGAGCTGATCAGCCTGACCCTGGAGCAGGTCAACCTGCGTCAGGGCGTGTTGCGGGTGATGGGCAAGGGCAGCAAGGAGCGGCTGGTGCCGATGGGCGAGGAAGCGATTGTCTGGGTCGAGCGCTACCTGCGCGACGGTCGCAGCGAACTGCTGGGCGGGCGCCCCAGCGATGTGTTGTTCCCCAGTCAGCGCGGCGAACAGATGACCAGGCAGACCTTCTGGCACCGCATCAAGCATCAGGCCAAGGTCGCCGGGATCGGCAAGTCGCTGTCGCCGCATACCCTGCGTCACGCGTTTGCCACACACTTGCTCAACCATGGCGCCGACTTGCGCGTGGTGCAGATGCTGTTGGGCCACAGCGACCTGTCGACCACGCAGATCTACACGCACGTCGCCCGTGCGCGGTTGCAGGATCTGCATGCCAAGCATCACCCTCGCGGCTGAGCCTTCTGCCTTGCGACAGGCGCATTCGGCCACGGGAGCCTTATGTGGTAGGCTTTGCCGGTTTGCACGATGGACGGTTATGACCCGGTGTTCCGGCACGGGCGTTCTGATCGTTCCATTTGTCCGCCTTCAGGAGTTCACATGCGTCTGACCCAGATTTTCGCCGCCGCAGCCATTGCGTTGGTCAGCACCTTTGCCGTCGCCGATGATGCGGCCGACAAAGCCATCCGCCAGAGCCTGGAAAACCTCCAGCTCGACGTGCCGGTGGACACCATCACCGCCAGCCCGCTGCCGGGCCTGTACGAAGTCAAGCTCAAGGGCAGCCGCGTGCTCTACGCCAGCGCCGACGGCCAGTACATCGTTCAGGGCTACATGTTCCAGCTCAAGGACGGCAAACCGGTCAACCTGACCGAGAAGACCGAACGCCTGGGCATTTCCAAACTGATCAACGGCATTCCGGTCGCCGAGACCGTGGTATACCCGGCCGTGGGCGAGACCAAGTCGCACATCACCGTGTTCACCGACACCACGTGCCCTTACTGCCACAAGCTGCACGCCGAAGTGCCTGAGCTGAACAAGCGTGGCATCGAAGTGCGCTACGTGGCGTTCCCGCGTCAGGGCCTGGGCTCGCCGGGTGACGAGCAACTGCAAGCCGTGTGGTGCTCGAAAGACAAGAAAGCGGCCATGGACAAAATGGTCGATGGCAAGGAAATCAAGGCCGCCAAGTGCGAGAACCCGGTTTCCAAACAGTTCGCCCTCGGTCAGTCGATCGGCGTGAACGGCACGCCGGCCATCGTTTTGGCTGACGGACAAGTCATTCCGGGCTACCAGCCTGCGCCACAAGTCGCCAAACTGGCGCTGGGCGCGAAGTAATTCGCATCGTCGCGCCAAGGCGTGACGAGCGTGGCCCGGCGGCAACATGGCCGGGCCATCAATAGAGAGCCGCGATTGCGCGGTTGTTTTCACGGCCGGCCTCGCGTCGGCCGTTTTATGGGGAGTTCACAGTGAAACCGGTCAAAGTAGGCATCTGTGGGTTAGGGACCGTCGGTGGCGGTACCTTCAACGTACTTCAGCGCAACGCCGAGGAAATCGCTCGTCGTGCCGGGCGTGGAATCGAAGTGGCACAAATTGCCATGCGCACGCCAAAGCCTCAGTTCCAGACGACCGGTATTGCGATTACCAACGATGTCTTCGAAGTGGCCACGAACCCTGAGATCGACATCGTCATAGAGCTGATGGGCGGCTACACCGTTGCCCGCGAGCTGGTACTCAAGGCCATCGAGAATGGCAAGCATGTGGTCACCGCGAACAAGGCTCTGATTGCCGTTCACGGTAATGAAATTTTCGCCAAGGCCCGCGAGAAAGGCGTGATCGTGGCGTTCGAAGCGGCGGTAGCCGGCGGCATTCCGGTGATCAAGGCGATCCGTGAAGGCCTGTCCGCCAACCGTATCAACTGGGTCGCCGGGATCATCAACGGCACCGGCAACTTCATCCTCACCGAAATGCGCGAGAAGGGTCGCACCTTCGAAGACGTGCTGGCCGAAGCGCAAGCGCTGGGTTACGCCGAAGCCGATCCGACGTTCGACGTCGAAGGCATCGACGCAGCGCACAAGCTGACGATCCTGGCGTCCATCGCGTTCGGTGTGCCGCTGCAGTTCGACAAGGCCTACACCGAAGGCATCACCAAGCTGACCACCGCCGACGTGAACTACGCCGAAGCGCTGGGCTACCGCATCAAGCACCTGGGCGTGGCACGCAGCACCGCTGCCGGTATCGAGCTGCGCGTACACCCGACGCTGATCCCGGCCGATCGTCTGATCGCCAACGTCAACGGCGTGATGAACGCTGTGATGGTCAACGGTGACGCTGCCGGTTCGACCCTGTTCTACGGCGCCGGCGCCGGCATGGAGCCGACCGCTTCGTCGGTGATTGCCGACCTGGTGGACGTGGTTCGCGCCATGACCTCCGACCCGGAAAACCGCGTGCCGCACCTGGCCTTCCAGCCGGACTCGCTGTCGGCCCATCCGATCCTGCCGATCGAAGCCTGCGAAAGCGCCTATTACCTGCGCATCCAGGCCAAGGACCACCCGGGTGTGCTCGCTCAGGTGGCGAGCATCCTCTCGGAGCGCGGCATCAACATCGAGTCGATCATGCAGAAGGAAGTCGAGGAACACGACGGTCTGGTGCCGATGATCCTGCTGACCCACCGCGTGCTGGAACAGCACATCAACGATGCGATCGCCGCTCTTGAAGCCCTGGCGGGCGTGGTCGGTCCGGTCGTGCGGATCCGCGTCGAGCACTTGAACTAAACAGAAACAGCTGCAAGCTTCGAGCTGCAAGCGACAAGAGAAAAGCAGTCTGGCTTTTACTCGAAGCTTGTAGCTCGCAGCTTGAAGCTCAAACCGAAGGTTTGCCCCTATGCGTTACATCAGTACCCGCGGCCAGGCACCGGCCCTGAATTTCGAAGACGTCCTGCTGGCCGGTCTCGCCACCGACGGCGGTCTGTACGTCCCGGAAAACCTGCCACGTTTCACTCAGGAAGAAATCGCTTCCTGGGCCGGCCTGCCGTATCACGAGCTGGCATTTCGCGTCATGCGCCCGTTCGTCACCGGCAGCATTCCGGACACCGATTTCAAAAAGATCCTCGAAGAAACCTACGGTGTGTTCGCCCACAACGCCGTTGCTCCACTGCGTCAGCTCAACGGCAACGAATGGGTCATGGAGCTGTTCCACGGCCCGACCCTGGCGTTCAAGGACTTCGCCCTGCAACTGCTCGGCCGTCTGCTCGACTACGTGCTGGAAAAACGCGGCGAGCGCGTGGTAATCGTCGGCGCCACTTCCGGTGATACCGGTTCGGCCGCCATCGAAGGCTGCAAGCACTGCGAAAACGTCGACATTTTCATCCTGCACCCGCACAACCGTGTGTCCGAAGTGCAGCGTCGGCAGATGACCACCATCCTCGGCGAGAACATCCACAACATCGCCATCGAAGGCAACTTCGATGACTGCCAGGAAATGGTCAAGGCCAGCTTCGCCGACCAGAGCTTCCTCAAGGGCACGCGCCTGGTGGCGGTGAACTCGATCAACTGGGCGCGGATCATGGCCCAGATCGTTTATTACTTCCACGCAGCCCTGCAACTGGGCGGCCCGGCACGTTCGGTGTCGTTCTCGGTGCCGACCGGCAACTTCGGCGACATCTTCGCCGGTTACCTGGCGCGCAATATGGGCCTGCCGATCAACCAGTTGATCGTCGCCACCAACCGCAACGACATCCTGCACCGCTTCATGAGCGGCAACCAGTACGTCAAGGAAACCCTGCACGCCACGTTGTCGCCGTCGATGGACATCATGGTCTCGTCGAACTTCGAACGTCTGCTGTTCGACCTGCACGGTCGCAACGGCGCGGCGATTGCCGGTCTGATGGACTCGTTCAAGCAGGGCGGCGGTTTCAGCGTCGAACAGGAACGCTGGACCGAAGCCCGCAAACTGTTCGACTCGCTGGCCGTGGACGATGCGCAAACCTGCGAAACCATCGCCGAAGTCTACGAGCAAACTGGTGAAGTGCTGGATCCGCACACCGCCATCGGCGTGAAAGCCGCTCGTGAATGCCGTCGCAGCCTGGATATCCCGATGGTGATCCTGGGTACGGCTCATCCGGTCAAGTTCCCGGACGCGGTGGAGAAAGCCGGTGTAGGAAAAGCTCTCGAACTACCTGCACATCTTTCTGATTTGTTTGAGAGAGAAGAGCGCTGCACCGTTTTGGCAAACGAGCTGAAAGCCGTGCAAGCCTTTGTCAGCCAACATGGCAATCGCGGCAAGCCGCTTTAAGCCCTGAAAGCTGTCACATTTTGAAGCCCGTCTCCTGACGGGCTTTCTTGTTTTTGCATGCCACACTGCGCGTGTTTCGCCCACGAAGGACGGGCGAGTCGATGACGAAGGATGTGGCAATGCGGTTTTATTCAGGATGGAAGCCGGCGTTGTGCTGGTTGTTTTTTTTGGGGCTGTCGGGGTTGCTGCAATTGGCGGACGCGGCCCATCTGACGATGCATTCAGGAGAGGCAGAGTTGAACATCCAGCCCATTGAGCTGGACGCGCAAGAGCAACAGTGGATTCGTGAAAACCCCAGGGTGACAGTCGCCTCGGTGCAGTATCCCTTGTATCTGTTTCAGGATGAGCACGGTCAGTGGAGCGGCTTGAACAACGATGTGCTCAAGCACATCAGCGCCATGACCGGTTTGCAGTTCGTGCATCAGGAGTCGTTCTCCACCAACCACATGCTGGAGCAGCTCGAAAGTGGCGTCGCCGACATCAGTACCACGCTGGCGATGAACGAGGAGCGCAGGCAGTTTCTCGATTTCAGCCATGCATTCGGGGGAGCGGGGTGGGTGTTCGTCGGGCGGGCGGGTTTGCCGGCGGTGCAGTCGCTTGAAGAGCTGGATAAACGGGTTCTTGTGCTGCCGGCCAGGCATGCGCTGGAGGACAGTATCCGACGCGACCATCCGCTGATCGAGATACGTTCGGTCAAGACTTACGCCGAGGCCAAGGCGCTGGTGGAGAGTGGCGAGGCATACGCCACCATTGAAAACGAGATTGGTGCGCAGTTGTTTCCATCGGGCCTGCTCAAGGTCGGAGGTCTGGTGGAGGGCAAGTGGGAGGCAGATCATCTGGCCGTGCGCAAGGGCTTGCCTGAGTTGCTGAGTATTCTCAACAAGGCCCTTGGAGCCTTCTCGGCAGCCGAACTGCGTGCCATGCGGCTGAAATGGCTGGACGGTGTTTCACCTGCTCCGGCGCCCTCGCTCGGGACGCGAGTGATCAAGTGGGGATGCTGGGGCATGGGCGTGCTCGGGGTGTTCGGCCTGTTTTTGCTGCTATGGAGTCGCCGGCTCGCTGTCGAGATAAAGCAGCGACGTGAGGTGGAGAAAAATCTGGGCGATCAACTGGCCTTTCAGCATGCGTTGATCGATGCCATGCCGGATCCGGTGTTCGTGCGTGACCTGCAGGGCCGCCTGATCACGTGCAATCGCAGTTATGAGGAGGCGCTCGGCGTGCGTCTTGAACAGGTGCAGGGACGGACGCTGTGTGAGCTCGACGTGCTTCCGCAAGCTACGGCGTTGATGCTTCATGATGAGTTCATGGTGCAACTGCGCACCCGCAAGACGCGCTTCAGCAGGCGACAGCTGATGTTCAAGGGCGGTTCTCGGCAGGTCTATCAGTGGACGGTGCCTTTTTACGGTGCTGATGGGGCGTTGCGCGGCTTGCTGGGGGGCTGGACAGACATCATTCAGAAGCAGACCGATAGCGGGTGTCGAGGTCTGCGTTGAAGATCGGAAATGTCCTATAAAACCTGGCTACTTTTCTGATGGGAGGCTTAGGACGACTGCCCTAGAGTGACAAACCACTGCGGCGAGAAACCGCGATTGTCGTGCAAGAGGTCGTCCAATGCGCTCGCTCAAAATCCTGCTTCTCGAACCCGATCCGTTTCAGTTGATGGCGTTGCACCAGATGCTCAACGCCATTGGTATCTACGACGTGTTGACCGCGCCCTCGCTGGGAGCGGCAAAGCGCTCGCTGGATCGTCGGGGGGGTGTCGATATCGCCATTTGCAATCCGCAGCTCAAAAGTGGCGAGGGGCTGGCACTGGTCAACCATCTGGTTGCCCGACGGGACGCTCAAGCGTTGATTCTGCTGGGGGTGGTGGCTCCCAGCGTACTGGCCGATCTGGAATCCTTATTGGAGGAGAGCGGGGTGCAGCTCCTGGGCCGACTGTACACGCCGGTTTCGGCGGTGCTGATGCGCAATCTGCTTGACAGTTACCTGTCGCAGCCCCGACGTTCGGTCAGCGCCTGAAGCCATCGGTTATTTTTCTGTCATCTTCTCCATGCATGCTCCGACAGGTCGGTGACGCTCCCGCAGAGGCCGCCGATATGCAGAACTTTCTTCTCGGGCCGGTGGTCATTTACTGTGGACACGCCCCAGGCACTGTGTTTTCGGACTATTGAGTGGAGATCGAGATGGAAAGTATCAGTCTATTGCTCGGTGAGGCTCTGAGCCCGTATCAGGTAACGCTGACCCCTCGCGGTCTGCAGGGTGAATGCCTGGTGACACTGAAGAACGGCAGTGGCGCCATTGTGGTGGAACGTGAATTCAATCGGGCGCAGTTGAGCGACAAGCGCCAACTGACGGATGTGGTCGATGGCTTGCATCGCGACATCCTGATCGCCGAAGGCCGGCTGGAACCCTGTGTGATCGCTGCCTTGCGCAACGTTGCCCGCGACAAGCGCCCGCTGCTCTGAAACTGATGGGACTTTTGTGGGAACCTTCCTGCGCCCAGGTCAGTCAGACCCCATAACAGCAGGATCAAGCATTGTGCTCCGGTGCTTGTCGCTTGCTGCTACGGGTCTTTGATACAGACCACGTTTAACCCCGAGTCGTCTCCCCACTTCTCGGGGTTTCTTTTTGCCCGGGATCTACTGTGCGGCCTGCTGCTGGAAAAAAAACCGTGCCTGCTCCAGGTAGTCCGGGCGCATTTCAGGGTCGAGCCACTGGGCGTAGAGCTGGTTCAGGTGTTCGTGGGGCAGCGTGCGCAGCAGTTGATCGATTTCGCGGATCGCCTGGCGACCCTGGGTGGTATCGGTGCAGCCGACATGGCTCGAGATGTACTTTTCCGCACCGTGAACGGGGAAAAACTCCAGCTCGTCTTCGGCGATCTGAACCTGACGCGCCTGATAGCGGATTTCCGGCCAGTAGCCCAGCACCGCTTGCAGCCGGCCCAGTCGCTGCATCGAGAGCAGGCTGCTAAGGGCATCGTTGCCATAGTGCGGCGTCAGTGAGCCAATCGGTGCCTGACGCAGCAGATTGTCAACGTATTCACCATAACTTCGCTCGGCCACTACCCCGACTTTTCTCTCGCCGTTGGCCAGGTACGCCGACAGATCGACTTGCTCCTCGACCAGAAAAGGTTCCAGCATTTCCCGATCTTTGCGGCGAGCTACCAGACCATTACTGACTGCGCGGAAAGCAGGGATAGAGAACGCGATCCACTGTGCTCGCTCCCTGTTCCAGAGCAGCGACGGATCGCAGGCAAACGGATGTTCATGGAGCATCTGAAGGCCACGGGCGCGGTTGACCCGCATCAGGGTGTGTTCGTATTGCGGCATGCCGGCTATCAGCATCGGCATCAGTTGATCGATGACGCCCTGGCCCTTTTTCGGGCCTTCGAGAATGGTCAGCGGCGGCAGGTCACGCAGCAGCCAGATCAGCGTTGGCTTGGCCTGGGCCCAGGCTGGCAACACCAGCAGAAAAAGCAGGCCGAACAGCCGCCACGTCCACCAGTGGTGGGCGCGGTTGGAGGCTGAGGCCTGTCGGCGCTTCAGCTCAGATGGCTCCGTCTTCGCGCAGCCGGGCGATCTGCTTCTCGTCGTAGCCAAGATCGTGGAGTACCTGCGCATTATGTTCACCGAGCTGCGGTCCGACCCATTCGGACGTGCCGGGTGTCTCAGAGAGTTTCGGCACGATGCCGGGCATCTTGAAAGGTTTGCCGTCCGGCAGTTTGGCGTGCAGGAACATTTCCCGGGCCAGATACTGCGGATCGTTGAACATGTCTTCGGCGCTGAAGATCCGGCTGGCCGGGACTTCGGCCTGGTTCAACAGATCCAGCACGGTTTGCAGTGGCAGCGAATTGACCCAACGGTCGATCACGCCGTACAGCTCGTCGCGGCGAGTGTCGCGCCCGTCATTGCTGGCCAGTGCAGGGTCGTTCGCCAGATCCTCACGGCCAATGATCAGCATGAAACGCTTGAAGATCGCATCGCCGTTGGCGCCGATCTGCACATGCTTGCCGTCGGCACTGGTGTGGATCGAGGAGGGTGTGATCCCCGGCATGATGTTGCCGGTACGCTCGCGAATGAAGCCGAACACATCGAACTCCGGCACCATGCTTTCCATCATGGCGAAGATCGCTTCGTACAACGCCACATCGACCACCTGGCCGAGGCCACCGTTGACCTCGCGATGACGCAGGGCCATCAATGCACCGATCACACCCCACAAGGCCGCAATCGAATCACCGATGGAGATCCCGGTACGCACTGGTGGCCGGTCCTCGAAGCCAGTGATATAGCGCAGGCCGCCCATGGATTCGCCGACCGCACCGAAACCTGGCTGATCCTTCATCGGTCCGGTCTGACCGAAACCGGACAGGCGCACCATCACCAGTTTCGGGTTCAGTGCGTGCAGGGTTTCCCAGCTCAGGCCGAGTTTTTCCAGCACGCCGGGGCGGAAGTTCTCGATCAGGATGTCGGCTTCGCCCAGCAGTTTTTTCAGGATCGCCAGGCCGTCTGGGTGTTTGAGGTTCAGGGTCAGGGACTTTTTGTTGCGAGCCTGGACGAACCACCACAACGAGGTGCCTTCATACAATTTGCGCCACTTGCGCAGCGGATCACCGCCGTCCGGCGATTCGATCTTGATCACTTCGGCACCGAACTCGCCGCAAATGCGCGAGGCAAACGGCCCGGCAATCAAGGTACCCAATTCAATGACTTTCAGACCGCTGAGCGGTTTGTTGGCGAACGGCATGCGAAATCCTGTAGGACAAGGCTGAGCAGATACAGCGTTTTAACATAGCCGGCTGTCAGTCGCGCAAGGTTGATCGCCATCAATTCGTGGATTGCCTACAGCATCGGTTAGACTTGCCGACTTTCCTCGTATCAAGAAGCCCGTTCATGGCCCAGCCGTCCACTACCTACAAATTCGAACTGAACCTCACCGATCTCGACCGCAGCGTCTACGAGAACGTGAAGCAGACCATCGCCCGTCACCCTTCGGAAACCGAAGAACGCATGACCGTACGCCTGTTGGCCTACGCGCTCTGGTACAACGAGCAGTTGTCGTTCGGTCGTGGTCTGTCGGACGTCGATGAACCTGCGTTGTGGGAAAAGAGCCTGGATGACCGCGTCCTGCACTGGATCGAAGTCGGCCAGCCAGATGCGGATCGCCTGACCTGGTGCTCCCGTCGCACCGAGCGCACCAGCCTGCTGGCCTACGGCAGCCTGCGCGTCTGGGAAGGCAAAGTGATCCCGGCGATCAAGAACCTGAAGAACGTCAACATTGCCGCTGTTCCTCAGGAAGTGCTGGAAACCCTGGCCCAGGACATGCCCCGCGTCATCAAGTGGGACGTGATGATCAGTGAAGGCACGATCTTCGTCACCGATGATCGCGGCCAGCACGAAGTCCAGCTCACCTGGCTGCAAGGCGAGCGCGGCTAAGTCCGCGTTACTCCCGAAAAATCCCACTTATTCAAGAGAAGCTTCTGTCACCCCATGCGTATCGATCCTCGCCCGTTGCCCGCCACTCTGCCGTTTCTCGGTGAACTGCCACCCCTGCTGACCCGCCTGTACGCGGCACGGGGCGTGCAGTCCGAGGCGGAGCTGGACAAGAGCCTGGCGCGGTTGATTCCGTTCCAGCAGCTCAAGGGGATCAATGCGGCGGTGGACCTGCTGGTGACGGCGCTGGAGCAGCGTCAGCGGATCCTGATTGTCGGCGACTTCGACGCCGACGGCGCGACGGCCAGCACCGTGGGCGTGCTTGGCTTGCGCCTGCTGGGCGCGGCGCACGTCGATTATCTGGTGCCGAACCGCTTCGAATACGGCTACGGCCTGACCCCGGAAATCGTCGAAGTCGCGATGACCCGCGAGCCGCAACTGTTGATCACCGTCGACAACGGTATTTCCAGCGTCGAAGGTGTGGCGGCCGCGAAACGTCACGGCCTGAAGGTCCTGATCACCGACCACCACTTGCCCGGCGATGAACTGCCGCAAGCCGATGCGCTGGTCAACCCGAACCAGCCTGACTGCGAGTTCCCGAGCAAGGCGCTGGCCGGCGTCGGGGTGATTTTCTATGTATTGATGGCCTTGCGCGCGCGTCTGCGCAGCCTCGGCTGGTACGAGAGCAAGCCACAACCGAACATCGGTGAACTGCTGGATCTGGTGGCGCTGGGTAGCGTTGCCGACGTGGTGCCGCTGGATGCCAACAACCGGATTCTGGTGCATCAGGGGCTGGAGCGGATTCGCGCCGGGCGTGCGCGGCCGGGGATAAAGGCGATACTGGAAGTGGCCAAGCGTGAAGCCTCGCGCATTACGTCGACCGACCTCGGTTTCATCGTCGGTCCGCGCTTGAACGCGGCGGGGCGTCTGGATGACATGAGCCTGGGCATCGAGTGCCTGCTGACCCACGACGCTGCGCTGGCTCGGGAAATGGCGGCACAACTGGACGGCATGAACCAGGACCGCAAATCCATCGAGCAGGGCATGCAGCGTGAAGCGCTGGCCCAGCTCAAGGACTTGCCGGTCGAGTCGATGCCGTTCGGGTTGTGCCTGTTCGATCCGGAATGGCACCAGGGTGTGATCGGTATTCTGGCTTCGCGGATGAAAGAGCGGTATTTCCGCCCGACCATCGCGTTCGCCGATGCTGGCGACGGCTTGCTCAAAGGCTCGGGGCGTTCGGTGCAGGGCTTTCATATTCGTGATGCGCTGAGCGTGGTGGCGGCGCAGCATCCGAATTTGATCAGCAAGTACGGCGGCCACGCGATGGCAGCCGGTCTGACCTTGCCGCAGGAGAATTTTCCGTTGTTTGCCGAGGCCTTCGACGCCGAAGTGCGTAGGCAGCTTCGCGAAGAAGACCTGACTGGGCGTCTGTTGTCGGATGGCACGCTGGCGGTCGAGGAATTTCATCTGGAACTGGCCCGTGCTCTGCGTCACGCCGGGCCTTGGGGCCAGCATTTCCCGGAGCCGCTGTTTCACGGCGTGTTTCAGTTGGTCGAGCAGCGAGTGGTCGGCGAGCGGCACCTCAAAGTGGTGCTGAAAACCGAATGCGGTTCGGTGAAGCTTGATGGCATCGCCTTCGGCATCGATCGCGATATCTGGCCGAATCCGACGATCAAATGGGTCGAACTGGCGTACAAGCTCGATCTGAACGAATTTCGCGGTAATGAAACCGTGCAACTGATGATTGCCCACATCGAACCGCGCTAAAGGACTTCGCGCCCCTTCAGTTAAGGGGCGCAGGAAGCTTCAATTGTGCTGTTTCATTTCTGAACCCTCCCTCATCCCCGGATGTCGACTAGGCTCTAAGCACTGCTTGATTGGCCTTGTGACGTCTTGTCGAATTTTTTGCCCGCGGGGGCGGGTGCCGTACCTTTTCCTGTCACTCGTCGACTTTTCAAACAGAACCCTGGAGCCTGCCCACTGATTTGAGAGGTGCCCCATGAGTCTGCTGCTTGAACCCTTTACCCTTCGCCAACTGACCCTGCCCAACCGCATCGCCGTGTCGCCCATGTGCCAGTACTCCAGCGTCGATGGCCTGGCCAACGACTGGCATCTGGTGCACCTCGGCAGCCGTGCCGTGGGGGGCGCGGGACTGGTATTTACCGAAGCCACGGCGATCACGGCCGACGGGCGGATCACCGCCGAAGACCTGGGCCTGTGGAACGACGAACAGATCGCACCGCTGCAACGCATCACCCGATTCATCAATGCGCAGGGCGCAGTGGCCGGCATTCAACTGGCCCACGCCGGACGTAAGGCCAGCACCCATCGGCCATGGATCGGCAAACACGGCAGCGTCAAACCGGATGACGGCGGCTGGACCCCGGTCGGGCCTTCGCCGATTGCCTTTGACCCGCAACACACCCAACCCAAACAGCTTGATGAGAGCCAGATCGCTCAGGTCATTCAGGACTTTGTGGCAGCGGCCAAACGTGCTCTGGCGGCCGGTTTCAGTGTGGTCGAGGTGCATGCGGCGCACGGTTATCTGCTGCACCAGTTTCTTTCGCCGCTGAGTAATCAGCGCCGTGACCAGTACGGCGGTTCGTTCGAAAACCGCATTCGTCTGGTGCTGCAAGTGACCGAGGCGGTACGAGCGGTGTGGCCGGAAGAACTCCCTGTGTTCGTCCGCCTGTCGGCCACCGACTGGGTTGAAGATGGCTGGAACCCCGATGAAACCGTCGAGCTGGCGCGACGCCTGAAAACCCTCGGTGCGGATCTCATCGACGTGTCGTCGGGCGGTACCGCAGCGAATGCGGAGATTCCGGTGGGACCGGGTTATCAGACGCGCTTCGCCGAACGGGTGCGCAAGGAGTCAGGCATCGCCACCGGCACCGTGGGAATGATTACCGAACCGGCCCAGGCCGAGCACATCCTGCGAACCTGTCAGGCCGACATCATCTTCCTCGCCCGAGAGCTGCTGCGTGATCCGTACTGGCCGCTGCATGCCGATGATGATCTGGGCGGGCGCAAAGCGGTATGGCCGGCGCAGTATCAACGTGCGACTCATCGGGATCAGCCGATTCACGAGTCTGATCTGCGGGATTGATTCCGACCTGCCGCAAAGCCTATAAAACCCGCCATTGAACCGGCGGGTTTTTCTTGTCTGCCGTCCGGAATCGCAAGGGAATGGACTGCAATGTTGATCGAACGAGCGCTGACTGAATCCGACTTGCCACTGCTGGGGCTGATCAACCGCAGTGAGTTGGTCGAGGAATGTTATCGCGTGGAAAACGGTGAGCTGGTTCGGTATCCGGTGCATTTCGACATGCTCGGTTGGCCCGAAGGGGAAGCGGAGGAGAACGCGCGGGTATTGGAAAAGTGTTGGCGCAGCGGCGGTTGGCTACACGGACTTTTCGATGGCGAGACAATGGTGGCGGCGGTGGTTGTGGATAACCGGGTTATTCACAATCAGGGCCTGAACATGCGGCAGCTGAAGTTCCTGCACATCAGCCGTGACTGGCGCGGGCAGGGACTGGGCGGGCGCTTGTTTGCCCTGGCTTGCGAGCATGGCCGGGAAGTCGGCGCCGAGGCGTTGTACGTCTCGGCGACCGAGTCGCGCAATACCGTGGAGTTTTACCAGCGCCAGGGTTGCCGGTTGCTGGCGCAACCGGATCCCGAGTTGTTTGCACTCGAACCCCACGATATCCACTTGTACTGTCGCCTGGACTGACGCCATCGCGAGCAAGCTCGCTCCCACAGGTTTTCGGTTGTACACAAACTCTGTGATCAATCGATACCCATGTGGGAGCTGGCTCGCCAGCGATGAGGCCCGATCTGACGTCAGAGTATCATCAAGGATACTTGCGCTTGTCCGGTGCCGGCGGGAAGTACTGGTACAACCAGGTCTCGCTCAACGTGCGGTCGTTGGTGCGGATGAACAGTCGCAGCTCAACCGGCTCCACGCTGTCGTTGGTCGGGTACCAGTCGAACAGGATCCGGTAACCCTTGATGTCATCCAGCACCAGCACGCTGAAGTCCTGCACCTTACCGTTGGAGCAAGTGACCACCGGTTCGATCCCGGTGCCCTGCGGCAAACGATCCAGACCGCCACCGGTGAAGTCCACGGCAAAACGACGGGCCCAGACCGGCGGGTAATGCTCGCCCGGTGCCCAGCCTTCAACGAATCCACCCATGCCCGAACGGGTCGCATGCACCCGCGCCAGCGGCGTGCCGACCGGCGGCAGGGCGCTCCAGTAGAGCTTGTAGCCGTAGTTCAGCGAGTCGCCTGCGGCCACTGGTTTTTTCGGCGTCCAGAACGCGACGATGTTGTCGAGGGTTTCGCCGGTTGTAGGAATTTCCAGCAGATCGATAGAGCCTTCGCCCCACGCGGTTGTAGGTTCTACCCACAGGCTCGGACGCTTGCTGTACCAGTCGACGGTGTCCTGATAGTTGGCGAATTCGTGGTCGGTCTGCACCAGACCGAAACCTTTCGGATCGGTATCGGCGAAGGCGTTGAATTGCAGGGTTGCCGGGTTGTTCAGCGGACGGCAGATCCACTCGCCGTTGCCGCGCCACATGGCCAGGCGATCCGAGTCATGAATTTGCGGGTGAATGGTGTCGCACATCCGGCGCTCGTGGGTGCCGCAGCTGAACATGCTGGTCATCGGCGCGATGCCCAGTTGTTCGATGGCGGTGCGGGCGTTGACGTGGGCGTCGACTTCCATCACCACGCGCTCGGCCTGGCAATCGATGTCGAAGCGATAGGCACCGGTCGCGCTCGGCGAGTCGAGCAGGGCGTAGACCACGAAGCGGGTCGCGTTCTGATCCGGGGTTTCGAACCAGAATTTGGTGAAGTCGGGGAATTCTTCGCGTTTCTTGGCGTAGGTGTCGACGGCCAGGCCGCGGGCGGAGAGGCCATATTGGCCAGTGGCATCCACCGCACGGAAGTAGCTGGCGCCGAGGAACGACACCACGTCATGCCGATCCAGCTCCGGTGCCTTGAACAGCTTGAAGCCGGCAAAACCCAGGTCGCCCTTGAGCTGCTGAGTGTCGACCGAAGTGTTTTCATAGTTGAACAGTTGAGGGCGGAAATGCACCTCGCGGGCCGTGCGCGTCTTCGGATCGACGCTGTACATGCGCACCGGCTGGCGGAAACCCATGCCGACGTGGAAGAACTGCACGTCGAGCTGACCCTTGTTTTCCTTCCACAGCGAATGCTCGCCGTCGTAGCGGATCGCGTTGAAGTTTTGCGGGGTCATGGTCGCCAGGGTCGGCGGCAGCACCTGTTTGGTGTCCTGATACGCGCTGCCGGCCAGTTGTTTGGCCTGGCGCTTCAGCGTTTCGAAGTCGAAGGCCTGTGCTTCACCGTCGGCGGCACCGCCAGAGGCGGCCCAGGCGCGTGCGGCGAGCAGGCCGGAGGCGGAAAGACCGGTGTAAGCCGCAATGGCCATGGACGCTTTGAGCAAATTCCTGCGGTGCATAGATACAACCTGTCGTGGACAATCCCGCGCCGTTCCTGGCACGTACTGGATCAGAAATTACGGTTCGGACAAGCCTTCGGCCAAACGCTACGGACTAGTAACAGATGCGCGCTAGCTTAATCCGTTCGCTGATTTTGCAAAATTCATTGATTACACGGCGACAGCGTCTCAATGAAACAAGACGTTACGGTTACTTATCCCACAGCTTTTTCTGATTTACAGGGCATATCTGATTTTTTCGACTAATTACTCTAAAAACCACTTTTCAGCGCCGATTTAATTTCTATTCTATGGGCATGGCCGGTCACGACTCACCCGACCGGCAGGGCTCAAATCGCTGCTTAAGGGAGCAGGGCGATGCGGTTTTGGAAAATTTCTGACGTACTGGAAAAGGACAACGTCCATGGCAAAAGGACAAGGCATCACCGAAATGTTGGGCATCTTTCCCTGCCTCGCCAACGTCCGGCGAAGACGCCGGCTCAGTCCGGATGAACTGAAGCTGGTGGAGCGTTACCGGGAGTTGTCGGAGAGCGACCGGATTGCGATGCGGTATCTGGTGGATGCGATGAGGAGTGTTTCGCGGTTTTGAAGTGAAAAACCAAAGGGGCGGACTGTGAAGTTCGCCCCTTTTTCATTCTTGAGGTTTACCGGGGACGCTGTGCCTGCATCAACTCAGGCATGTCCCGCCATTTCACCCAGGCCTGTTGTTGCCAATGCAGCAGCGGCACGGTGACGCCTGCCCAATGCATCGAGCTCAGGCTCGGGCAATTTTCCGCTGTTGCTGAGTTGGTTTCCCGCAGGATGGGAATCACTTCATTACTCAGCCATTGCCGCAGGTTGCGGTTTTCCGGGATGAAATGGTGGACGAGCAGCGCGTACATGCCGGATTCGCTGACCATTGGTGTCTCGACAACTTTGCCGTACTTGCGCAGGCGGACGGTGCGGCGTTGGTCGGGGGCGAGTTTGAGCGTGACGCGTGGGTTCAAGGGATGGCCCATCATGCGACCCAGATCTTGAGCGCAGAACCAGGCTTGATGATCAAGCAGGAGGGCGTGGAGGAAGCGGTTGTGGCGGGTGAATACGGTGGGGATGAAGTAAGGATGATCTTTAGAGGAATTTTGAGTTTGATTGGGCATTCGTCGACTCCAATATTGAGAATAGAGCCGCCACTCGAATGAGTGCGGTTGCGCCATTTTGACTTTGTTCCGGCTTCGACACCGGGCTGCTGACTTCGCTGCCGAAAAGAAGCGTATCGGTCAGATGCTTATGGTGCCAAGCCCGGTTAATCGACGCTTGTTGTCGGAATTGAAGATCTTTTTCGTAGGCAGCATCTGTAGGAATTTCCTGTTTTTGCATGTTCTGCAGAGAGGAGGCCCCTGAGCCACAATTTTTCCTATATTCATTCGAATCCACGGAACGAACCTCAGGTTTCTTCCCGACGATCCAATATTCGGTTTCCAGTTACGGCTTGTTTCAGGCGGGTCACTGCGACCTATGGCAGCTGTTTATCGTCAGAGCAAAACGCTTTAAAGCACTGCGCTGTCGTCCTTTAAATCGGTCGGAGTAGTCCTACGATCAGCGGCGGTTGCAGATCCCGAAACCAAGTATTACGTTGGTGTAGCGAGTAATACTCAAGGAGCATGACATGACGACAACCATGACGAGTAAGGGTCAAGTGACGATTCCCAAGCCAATCCGTGATGCCTTGCATCTCACGCCGGGCTCGGCGATTGAGTTCAGTGTCAATGAGCAGGGAGAGGTGGTACTGCACAGTGCGAAGCCCGATACAGGCAAAGCAAAAATTCCGGATCGATTTGATGCTGTTCGTGGCAAAGCCGATATCAAATGGCGAACCGATGATTTGATGGCGTTGCTTCGGGGGTGATGATTAATGGTGTTAGTTGATACCAATGTGTTGATTGACGTTTTGGAGGACGACCCAGCTTGGGCCGACTGGTCTATCCAGCAACTTCGCGCTCAGTCGCTAATTCATGAGTTGGTCATTAACCCGATCGTCTATACAGAGTTATCCCAGACGTTTTCAACGTTTGAAGCTCTGGATGGGGTAGTTAATCAGCTCGGCTTGGTCATGCAGGAAATCCCGCGACCTGCGCTCTTTTTGGCTGGTAAAGCGTTCGTTCGTTATCGAAAGGTAGGCGGAGGAAAACACAACGTGTTGGCGGACTTTTTCATTGGTGCTCATGCAGCTGTAAAAAAACTACCGTTGTTAACACGAGACTCTAAGCGCTACCGCAATTACTTCCCCTCCGTCGAGTTGATTACACCTTCCTGATTTGTAGGTACGTTTATAAGTAGCTTGGAATCGTAAGTCGCCCCGGAAGTATCTGAATCTCCGGGGCGATTGTGTTTAGCGACTCACCTTCCAAGCATCCCCAGCCGGCGCCTTCCCATGGTCATACGGCTTGCCAATCCACATGTAAACCAGCCCCAACCCAATCACGATCACCGTGCTCAGCACCATCGCGTAGTTGATGTACCACGCGGCATCCGGGGTACGTGGCCAGGCCATGTTGATGATTGCGCCGACGCCGTACACCAGCGCGCCGATGTTCACCGGCCAGCCCCAGGCGCCGAGGGTGAATTTGCCGCTGGGTTTCCAGCCTTTGCTGCGGGCGTACAGGGCGGCGAGGACGATCATCTGGAATGCGAGGTAGATGCCGATGGCGGCGAAGCTGACGATGGTGGCCACGGCGTCTTGCAGGAAGAAGCCGAGGGCGATGATCAGGCCGGGCAGGACGCCGGACACGAACAGCGCGGCAACCGGAACTTGGGTCGTAGGAGAAATCTTTTTCAGCAGTCGGCTGCCGATGACCATTTCATCACGGGCGTAGGAATACAGCAGACGACTCGCCGCTGCTTGCAGGCTGATGACGCAGGAGATGAAGGAAATCATTACCACGCCCATCACCACTTTCGAGCCGATCGGGCCGAAGGCGTTGTTGAGGATGGTGGTGACCGGGTCCTTGTCGGTGCCGTTGATCACCGCTTGCATGTCCGGCACGGCGAGGATCAGCGCCAGGCACGCAAACATCGCCGCGATGCCGCCGATGTAGATGGTCATGCGCATGGCCACCGGGATTTTCTTGCTCGGGTTCGGGGTTTCTTCGGCGACGTCGCCGCAGGCCTCGAAGCCGTAGTAGAGGAACATCCCCGCCAGCGAAGCGGTGAGGAACGCCGGCAAATAGGAGCCGTCAACACTGATGTCGAAAGTGTTGAACAGCACGCTGATCGGCTGGTGACGCTCGAAAATCAGCAGGTACACGCCGACGATCACTGCGCCCACCAGTTCGCAGAGGAAGCCGAACATGGCGATCCGCGCCAGCACTTTGGTGCCGCTGAGGTTCACCAGGGTGGCGAACAGTGTCAGCACCAGTGCGATGACGATGTTGGTGTTGTTGCTCGGCTCAAAACCCAGCATGGCCGCGAGGTACGGGCAGGCGCCGACCGCCACGGCGGCGATGGTCACGCACAGGGCGATGGAGTAGATCCAGCCGACCATCCATGCCCATTTCTTGCCCACCAGCCGCCGCGCCCAAGGATAAACGCCACCGGAAATCGGGAACTGCGAAACCACTTCGCCGAAGATCAGGCACACCAGCAATTGCCCGCAACCGACCAGCAAGTAGGCCCAGAACATCGGTGGTCCGCCAGCGGCCAGGCACAGGCCGAACAGGGTATAAACCCCTACGACCGGTGACAGATAAGTGAAGCCCAACGCGAAGTTTTCCCACAAGCTCATGCTGCGGTTGAAGTTGGAGGTGTAGCCCAGTTGGCGCAGTTGTTCGGCATCGCTGTCGGCAACGGCGGCTGAGAGATCGGGTGATGCACTCATGTGTGTCTGCTCCGTGAAATCGGCAGATTTCGGATGGCCGAAACCGTGGCGGGGCTCGGTGAGCGCCGCCCGGATCGGTAGTTATTGTCGGGTGTTTAATCCTGTTGGTGCGTATGGCCGGTTTCTGCCTTGAAGCCGGAGTTGACACCTTCGCGAGCAGGCTCGCTCCCACGGGAACTGTGGGAGGGCCGTCAGTGTGTCAGTGCTTGAACATCACATGCCGAACCGTGGTGTAGTCCTCCAGCCCGTACATGGACATGTCCTTGCCGTAGCCGGACAGTTTCTGACCGCCATGAGGCATTTCGCTGACGAGCATGAAGTGCGTATTCACCCAGGTGCAGCCGTACTGCAAACGGGCGGACAGGCGATGCGCACGTCCTACATCCGCCGTCCATACCGAGGACGCCAGGCCGTAGTCGGAATCGTTGGCCCACTCCAGCGCCTGGGCTTCATCGGTGAATTTGGTCACCGACACCACCGGCCCGAACACTTCGCGACGGACGATCTCGTCGTCCTGCTGGGCGTCCGCCAAAACGGTGGGTTCGAAGAAGAAGCCGTTGCCTTCGACAGCCTTGCCGCCGGTGATCAAGCGAATGTGCGGCTGCGCCACGGCGCGTTCGACAAACCCGGCCACGCGGTCGCGATGCTGGGCGGTGATCAGCGGCCCCAGTTCGGTAGACGGATCATCCTGCAAGCCGTATTTGATACTGCTGACCGCCGCGCCGAGTTTCTCGACGAACTTGTCATAGATGCCTTGCTGGGCGTAGATCCGGCACGCGGCAGTGCAGTCCTGGCCGGCGTTGTAGAAGCCGAACGTGCGAATGCCTTCCACTGCAGCGTCGATGTCAGCGTCGTCGAAGATGATCACCGGCGCCTTGCCGCCCAGTTCCATGTGCATGCGTTTGACGCTGTCGGCGGTGCTGGAAATGATGTTCGAACCGGTGGCGATGGAGCCGGTCAGCGACACCATGCGCACTTTCGGATGAGTCACCAGCGGACTGCCCACGCTCGGCCCACGACCGAACACCAGATTGAGTACGCCGGCCGGGAAAATTTCCGACGCCAGTTCGGCCAGACGCAACGCGGTCAGCGGGGTTTGTTCCGACGGCTTGAGCACCACGGTATTACCGGCGGCGAGGGCCGGGGCGATTTTCCAGGCGACCATCATCAGCGGGTAGTTCCACGGCGCGATGGAGGCGATCACGCCCACCGGGTCGCGGCGGATCATCGAAGTGTGGCCGGGCAGGTATTCGCCGCCGGCCGAACCGCTCATGCAACGGCTGGCGCCGGCGAAGAAACGGAACACGTCGGCAATCGCCGGGATCTCGTCATTCAGCGCGGCACTGTAGGGTTTGCCGCAGTTGTCCGATTCCAGTTTCGCCAGTTCTTCGCCGTGGGCTTCGATGGCGTCGGCGAGTTTGAGCAGCAGCAGCGAACGGTCCTTCGGCGTGGTCTGTGACCATTCGGCGAAGGCACTGTCGGCGGCGCGCACGGCGGCATCGACCTGGGCTTCGGTGGCTTCGTTGATGTCCACCAGCACTTCTCCACGCGCCGGGTTGAGCACCGGTTGCGCCGGGCCTTCGCCGTTGACCAGTTGGCCGTTGATCAAGAGTTTGGTTTGCATGTTGTTGTCCTCTTTCTACTGCAAATTCAGGATGGGAAAGGTCAGGGAATTCATTTGCCGCCGCTGCCGGCCACGCTCTCGCCACCCCGGGTCAGGTAGTAGGCGCCGAGGATCGGCAGCATGGTTACGAGCATTACCAGCATCGCCACGACGTTGGTCACCGGCACGTCCCGTGGGCGGCTCAACTGGTTGAGCAACCACAGCGGCAAGGTGCGTTCGTGGCCGGCGGTGAAAGTGGTGACGATGATTTCGTCGAACGACAGCGCAAACGCGAGCATGCCGCCGGCGAGCAACGCCGAGCCGAGGTTCGGCAGAATGATGTAGCGGAAGGTCTGCCAGCCGTCGGCGCCGAGATCCATCGACGCCTCGATCAGGCTGTGGGAGGTGCGGCGCAAACGGGCGATGACGTTGTTGTAGACGATCACCACGCAGAAGGTCGCGTGACCGACGATGATGGTGAACATCCCCGGCTCGATCCCCAGTGTCTTGAAGGTCGCCAGCAGCGCGATCCCGGTGATGATCCCCGGCAATGCAATCGGCAGGATCAGCATCAGCGAAATGCCCTGTTTACCGAAGAAGTCCCGGCGATACAGTGCCGCTGAAGCCAGAGTGCCGAGCACCATCGCAATCAGCGTGGCAATGGCCGCGATCTGCAACGACAGCTTGATCGCTTCCAGCACGTCCGGCCGGGAAAACGCCACGCTGAACCAGTGCAGCGTGAAGCCTTTCGGAGGAAAGCTGAACGCCGCGTCTTCGGTGTTGAAGGCGTAGAGGAAGATGATCAGGATCGGGAAGTGCAGAAACACCAACCCGCCCCAGGCTGCGATTTTCAGGCCTAGAGAGGCTTTTTCCCCCTGCTTTTCTGAATTAGAGCGCATCGAAGGCCCCCAGTCGTTTGACGATGGACAGGTAAATGGCGATCAGCACGATCGGCACCAGCGTGAACGCCGCAGCCATCGGCATGTTGCCGATCGCGCCTTGCTGCGCGTAAACCATGCTGCCGACGAAGTAGCCCGGCGGGCCCACCAGTTGCGGCACGATGAAGTCGCCCAACGTCAGCGAGAACGTGAAGATCGAACCTGCGGCAATCCCCGGCACCGACAGCGGCAGAATCACCTGCATGAAGGTCTGGCGCGGCTTGGCCCCGAGGTCGGCGGAGGCTTGCAGCAACGACGGCGGCAGGCGTTCCAGCGAGGCCTGGATCGGCAGGATCATGAACGGCAGCCAGATGTAGACGAACACCATAAAGCGCCCCAGATGCGAGGTCGACAAGGTGCTGCCGCCAACCCCGGGAATCCCCAGAATGAACTGCAGAACCGGCTCCAGCCCCAGGTGCTGAACGAACCACTGCGCCACGCCGCCCTTGGCCAGCAGCAACGTCCAGGCGTAGGCCTTGACGATGTAACTGGCCCACATCGGCATCATCACGGCGATGTAGAAAAACGCCTTGGTCTTGCCGGTGGTGTAACGCGCCATGTAGTAGGCAATCGGGAACGCGACGATGGCGCTGGCGATCGACACCACGACGGCCATGCTCAGGGTTCTCAGGATGATGTCGAAGTTCGACGGTTGAAACAGCGCGGCGAAGTTGGCCAGGGTCAGGTCCGGGGTGACCGCCATGGTGAAGTCGTCGAAAGTGTAGAAACCTTGCCACAACAGCACGAGCAACGAGCCCAGATAGATCGCGCCGAACCACAGCAGCGGCGGCACCAGCAGCATCGACAGATACAGATTCGGCTTGCGGTAGAGCAGGTTGGAAAACCTGCGCAACGGCGCCGATTGAGGGAGGGCGAGGGCGGTCATGTCACACCCCGCTCGCAACGGTGTCGTGCAGCGGAATCATCGCTTCCCGCGCCCAGCGTGCACTGATGCGCTGACCGGTCTGGTGCTGCGCGCTACTGTCGATCCACTGATTGTTGGCCTGGCTGATGCTCAGGGTCTGGCCGTTTTCCAGTTTCAGTTCGTAGCGCGTGGCGCTGCCCTGGTACTGGATGTCATGGAGCAGACCGCTGACTTCGATTTCATGGCCGGCCAACGGGCCTTCGGCGAAACGTACGTGTTCCGGGCGGATCGAAAACGGCTGCGGATGACCGCTGAGCTGGCGCGCCAGATCACCGCGAATCACGTTCGAAGTGCCGACGAATTCGGCGACGAACGTGGTGGTGGGTTTCATGTACAGATTGCGCGGGGTGTCGACCTGTTCGATGCGACCCTTGTTGAACACGGCCACGCGGTCGGACATCGACAGCGCTTCGGTCTGATCGTGGGTGACGAAGATGAAGGTGATGCCGAGCTGGCGTTGCAGTTTCTTCAGTTCGCTCTGCATCTGTTCGCGCAGCTTCAGGTCGAGGGCGCCCAACGGCTCGTCGAGCAACAGCACTCGTGGGCGATTGACCAGTGCGCGGGCGAGGGCGACACGCTGGCGCTGACCGCCGGACAACTGCACCGGTTTGCGCGCGCCATAGCCGCCGAGGGCGACCATGTCCAACGCCTCTTCGGCGCGTTTGTGGCGCTCGTTCTTGTTCACACCTTTGACCTTCAGGCCGTAGGCGACGTTGTCCAGCACGTTCATGTGCGGGAACAGCGCGTAATCCTGAAACACGGTGTTTACGTCGCGTTGATAAGGCGGCAGACCGGCGGCTTCGGCGCCGTGAATGCGGATCGAGCCAGCGCTCGGTTGTTCGAACCCGGCGATCAGGCGCAGGCACGTGGTCTTGCCCGAACCGGAGGGGCCGAGCATGGAAAAGAACTCGCCGTCCTGGATATCGATGGAAACCCGGTCAACGGCCTTCACTTCGCCGAACTGCCGGGAAACGTTGGTGAACTGGACTGCAAGCGTCATGATGCGGTGCTCCAAAAAGGCGAGGGCCGTCGCAGCGGCCCTGCCTGGACTTCTGAAAAACGAACAACGGTTATCTGTTGCCAGGTGAGATCGCGGTATTGGCGGTGACCGGGTGTGGGAGCGAGCTTGCTCGCGAAGACGGTGGGTCAGTCACCTGCAATGTTGGATGTGATGCCCACTTCGCGAGCAAGCTCGCTCCCACAGGAAAGATCGATTACCTACCGCCCATAATCGCAATGTAGTCCTGCGTCCACCGGCTATACGGCACAAACTTCCCACCCTCAGCCTGCGGTGTTTTCCAGAAAGCGATCTTGTCGAACTGATCGAACCCGTTGGTCTTGCAGCCTTCAGCGCCGAGCAATTCACTGCCCTGGCAAGCCGCCGGAACCGCCGGCAACGAGCCAAACCACGCCGCGACATCACCTTGGACTTTCGGTTGCAGCGACCAATCCATCCACTTGTACGCGCAGTTCGGGTGCTTGGCCTCGGCGTGCAGCATGGTGGTGTCGGCCCAGCCGGTGGCGCCTTCTTTCGGTACGGTCGACGCGATCGGCTGTTTCTCGTTGATCAGGCCGTTGACCTGATACGGCCAGGCGCTGGATGCCACCACGCCTTCGTTCTTGAAGTCGCTCATCTGCACCGTGGTGTCGTGCCAGTAGCGGTGGATCAGCTTCTGCTGGGCGCGCAACAGTTCCAGCACAGCCTTGTACTGATCTTCGGTGAGCTGGTACGGATCCTTGATCCCCAGCTCAGGCTTGGTGGATTTCAGATAGAGCGCTGCGTCGGCTATGTAGATCGGGCCGTCGTAGGCTTGAACGCGACCCTTGTTCGGCTTGCCATCGGGCAGGTTCTGCGCGTCGAACACCACGTTCCAGCTGGTCGGCGCCGTCTTGAACACGTTGGTGTTGTACATCAACACGTTCGGGCCCCACTGGTACGGGGTGCCGTAGGTTTGTTTATTGACGACGTACCACGGCGCGTCTTTCAGGCGCGGGTCGAGGGATTTCCAGTTCGGGATCAACGCGGTGTTGATCGGCTGCACACGCTTGCCGACGATCAACCGCAGCGAGGCATCGCCCGACGCGGTCACCAGGTCGTAACCGCCCTTGGCCATCAGGCTGACCATTTCGTCGGAGGTGGCGGCGGTTTTCACATTGACCTTACAGCCGGTTTCCTTCTCGAAACCGGTCACCCAGTCGTAGGCCTTGTCGCTTTCACCGCGTTCGATGTAGCCGGGCCAGGCGACGATATCCAGCTGGCCTTCGCCGGCGCCGACGGCTTTCAGCGGTTCGGCGGCCTGCAGGCTGGCGCTCGCCAGCAGGGCCGTAGTGATTGCACTGAGCAGTGCGGTCTTGTGCACGAACATGGTGAACCCTCTTCTTTAAATTATGGTCGGGGCAGTTGTGAACGCGGTGGAGCATGCCGTCAGCGGCTTGTTATTAGCGTAGTCAGAGATGCTGGCCGTGGCGGGCCATGATGTGCCGCACCACGCTGTAGTCCTGTAGCGAATCGCTGGATAAGTCTTTGCCGTAACCGGAGCGTTTCAGCCCGCCGTGGGGCATTTCGCTGACCAGCATGAAATGGCTGTTGATCCAGGTGCAGCCGTATTGCAGGCGCGCGGCGACCTGCATCGCCTTGTCCAGATTCTGGGTCCAGACCGACGAGGCGAGGCCGTATTCCGAGTCATTGGCCCAGTCCACCGCTTGCGCCAGTTCGTCGAAGCGGGTCACGGTCACCACCGGGCCGAACACTTCGCGCTGGACGATTTCATCGCTCTGTTTGCAACCGGCCAGCAGCGTCGGTTGATAGAAGAACCCGGCACCCGAATGCACCGCAGCGCCTGTGACCCGCTCGATGTGCGGCTGACCGAGGGCGCGTTCGACGAAGCTGGCCACGCGGTCGCGCTGGCGCGTGCTGATCAGCGGGCCGATTTCGTTGTCGGCGTCACGCTTGCCGGCGAAACGCAGGCTGCTGACCGCCGCGCCAAGTTCGGCGACCAATTTGTCGTGAATCCCGGCCTGGGCGTAGATCCGGCACGCGGCGGTGCAGTCCTGCCCGGCGTTGTAATAGCCATAAGTGCGAACGCCTTCGACCACGGCTTTCAGATCGGCATCGTTGCAGACGATCACCGGGGCCTTGCCGCCGAGTTCGAGGTGTGTGCGTTTCAGGGTTTTGGCGGCGGCCTGGAGGATTTTCTGGCCGGTGACGATATCGCCGGTCAGCGACACCATGCGCACTTTTGGATGCCCGACCAAGTGACTGCCAACGCCTTCGCCGCCACCGCAGACAATGTTGATCACCCCACGCGGCAGGATTTCGGCCAGCGCCGGCGCCAATGCCAGAATCGACAGCGGCGTGTGTTCGGACGGCTTGAATACCAGCGTATTACCGGCAGCGAGGGCCGGGGCGATTTTCCACGCGGCCATCATGATCGGGTAGTTCCACGGCGCAATCGAGGCGACGACACCAATCGGATCGCGGCGCACCATGCTGGTGTAGCCCGGCACGTATTCGCCGCTGAGCTGGCCGGTCTGGCAGCGCACGGCGCCGGCAAAGAAGCGAAACACATCGACGGTCGCGGTCAAATCATCCTGCCGCGCCAGATGCAGCGGCTTGCCGCAGTTCAGGGCTTCCAGGCGGGCGAGGTGGTCGGCGTGTTTTTCGACAGCGTTGGCGATTTCCATCAGGAAATTCGAGCGTTGTTGCGGGGTGGTGCGCGACCACTCCGCAAAGGCGCGGTGGGCGGCGAGGATGGCGGCTTCGACTTGCTCGGTGCTGGCCTCGGCGATCTGGGTCAGGACTTCGCCGGTGGCCGGGTTGAGGATCGGTTCGACAAATCCTTGCCCGGCGACCAGTTCGCCGTCGATCAGCAACGCGGTGTGCATGTGGGTCTGCGCGCCAGCCATTTTCCGGGATCTCTTTTCTTGTGTGGTCATATTGCTCCCTGTTTCGGGAGCCGACCGTCTTATAGATGCAGCAAGACTAGTGCGCGGCTCCGGGGTCGACAAATTCTAAATACTGAAGGTGGCATTCGATTAAATAGATGGCTTGCGTCCGCCGTGAGGCTGCTCGCGGGCCACGGTCAGGAACGGATCGACCAGCGCGGGGCGCGCGGTACCGCGACGCCAGGCCAGACCGACGTCGAGGGTCTGGCTGAGGTCGGCAATCTGCCGGGCCTCGATGATGTCGCCTTCCAGCGACCATGGGCGGTAGGTCATGTCGGGCTGGATCGAAACGCCTAGACCCGCCGCAACCAGACTTCGTACTGCTTCGGTGGACGCGGTTCTGAGGGTGATCTTCGGTTGCAGTCCGGCGCCACGCCAAAGACGGTGGGCATTGCGATCCATCTCGTCGACGTTCAGTTGAATCAACGGCTCCCGGGCGGCATCGGCGAGGTTGATGCTGTCGTGCTCCAGCAGCGGATGCTGGGCCGGCAGCCACAAACGGTGCGGCGAGTGGGTCAGCACTTCGGTCTGCAAGGCGTGGCGGTCTTCGAGGTTGGACAGGATCAGCACGCCGACATCGATCTCGCCGCTGACCAGCAGATGCTCGATGTACGGTCGCTCGTCCTCCATTACCCGGATCTCGACGTTGGGATACGCGCGTTGGAAACGGGTGAGCAAATCCGCCAGGTAATAACCGGCCACCAGACTGGTCACCCCGACAATCAACTGCCCGGCAACCTGATCGGTGCTCTGTTGCAGGCTGCGTTTGGCGTTGTCCACGGTAGCCAGAATCAGGTGCGCCTGACGCAGGAATTGGTGGCCCTGATGGGTAAGGGTCATGCCCTTGGCGTGGCGGTTGAACAGGCTGACGCCGATTTCTTCCTCCAGTTGCTGGATGGCCAGGGTCAGGGTCGATTGGGAAATGAACGCGGTTTGCGCGGCGGCGGAGATCGAGCCGGTCTCGGCCACGGCGATGAAATGGCGGATCTGACGCAAGGTCATCATGAAAGGTTTACCCGGTGGGCGGTTTTTATAGATTGCGTCGAGTGTATATCTATTTTCGCGAAGGGCTGCTCTGGGCCAGGCAACATCTGGAAGCACACTTGCACCCAAGTGACGGGCACTTTCGAACTAGGCTGAGGGCCTTATTGATCCGGATAACCCCTGTTTGGAGACGGAACATGAACACCCGTGGATTGCTCGATCAACTCCTCAAATCCGGCCAGGAACTGCTGCAGAACAAGGCGGGCGGGGCGCAGAACAAACCGGCTGCCGGCGGCTTGGGCGGCTTGCTGGGCGGGTCTTCCAATAATGGCGCACTCGGCGGTTTACTGTCAGGCGCAGGCGGCGGTGCCCTGGCGGCCGGCGCCATGGGCCTGCTGCTGGGCAGTAAAAAGGCCCGCAAGGTTGGCGGTAAAGTCGCCATCTATGGCGGCCTCGCCGCACTGGGCGTGATCGCCTACAAAGCCTACGGCAACTGGAACGCCCAGAAAGGCACCGCCCCACAAAACGAACCGCAAACTCTCGATCGCCTGCCACCGGCGCAAATCGAACAACACAGCCAGGCCATCCTCAAAGCCCTGGTTGCCGCCGCCAAAGCCGACGGCCACATCGACGACCGCGAACGCCAACTGATCGAAGGCGAATTCACCAAACTCGACAACGATCAGGAACTCAAACACTGGCTCCACGCCGAACTCAACAAACCCCTCGACCCCACCGACGTCGCCCGCGCAGCAAGCACACCGGAGATGGCCGCCGAAATGTACGTGGCGAGCGTGATGATGGTTGATGAGGAGAACTTCATGGAGAAGAGCTATCTGGATGAACTGGCGCGGCAGTTGAAGCTGGAGCCGGGGTTGAAGGTGGAGTTGGAGAGGCAGGTTAGGGTGGCGGTTGTGTAACTGAAAGACTTTATGAATTCCCGGTGAGGGGCTAACACCGCTCGCCGGGTTTTCTTCAGTGCAAACCTGCGGCCTTGCAAGCCTCGACAAAGGTCGCGCCTTTCTTGTCCATGGCACTTTTGACCAATTGATTGGCTTTCATCAGTGCCGCACTGGGTTTCGCCCAATGCTCCGGCGGCAGTGGCTGCGACCAGGCTTGAACCTGTTCCGGCAGAACGGGACGGCCCTTGCGATGAGCCCATTCGGCGAGAATGTAGGGCATTTTCCAGAAGGTCAGCACACGCCCGATGTACCAGCGGCGCAATGGCCACCGAGATTTCTCCGCGAATCCATATTCCCTCCGTTGTTCTGGAGTCAGGTCCTCGCCACCTTCTTCGTCCAGCGACCCCATCGCACGGGCATCTTCGCGTTCGATTTCAAAGGTGTGCAGTCCTTCATAGGGCTTGAGCCGATCCCCGGTCGGGATCAGGCCGAGTGCCTTGAGCATCGGGTTCGGCACATCGACCAGTTGACCGTCTTCCATGAAGTTGCGAATGGATGCCCACATGCCCAAGGAGTGAGCATCGCTGGGTTGTGGTAGCAGCAGAAACTGCACTTTGTCCTGCTCTTCATCTTCCAGCCCCATGCCTAAGGTGTATTGGCGAGTGGCGCCGTAACTGGTGACGCCCTGGGAGTTTGCAACCCAGGCAACCACGCTTTCCCAAGGCACGATCAGCACGCGATGGGTTTTGCTGTCGACGTAACAGACTTCGCGGCGCTGGCGGTTGAAGCGGACGGGGTAGGTTTTTGCGGCGGTGAAGACGCTGGAAAACATCCCGTAGACATAGGCGCCGAGAGGTAGAAGCCCTAACAGTGCAATCCCTGAAAACGTCTGAATGCCCATTACTAAATCTTTCAAGGGTGTGGGAAAGTTCTCCGGGGAGGCAAGCGCACCGTACAAAACAACTAAACTCGGGACAATAAATGCCAGGGTCAGGAGCATCCAGATTCCTGCGGCTAATATTTTTCC
The DNA here is from genome assembly GCF_003576265.1 of Pseudomonas sp. 91RF. NCBI lineage: Bacteria > Pseudomonadati > Pseudomonadota > Gammaproteobacteria > Pseudomonadales > Pseudomonadaceae > Pseudomonas > Pseudomonas sp. 91RF. Next base: position 6,502 of record NZ_QWFC01000041.1, on the reverse strand, counting down.
TTGCTCGACCATGCCCCAATTGTTGCCGCCCAACTCCAGATAGGTCTCGGTGATCTCCGAAAAGTTGCGACGAGATGACTGTGTCTGGCCGGTGTAAACAGGTAGTGGCGAAAGAAATAGGGTCTCATTTAATCCGCTGACACGAATTTCTCCAGCGCGTGGGCGTTGGTTTCTGATATCTGGGGTTGATTCCTTCCCTTCATTGCTCTTTTTGAGCATTCTCTTCGCAGGTTTCCATGTTTTGATTTGGTAATTCACCACATCCAATCTTTTTCCGTAAAAACTGCATCTTTCGGAAGTAGTTCTTTAAGTGTTGACAAATATTCTGCAAATAAGCTTTCGGGAAGCCTGGCCTCAAAGCCGATCATGATGTCAGTGTGTTGAGCTACGATTAAACGTCTCTTTTTGTCGATGGTGACGAACTTATATTCTTTCCATTCGGAAGACTTTTCTATTTTTGGAGTGTTATTCCAAGTAAGAAAGAATTTTGCTGCTATCAAGGCCATCCCTGCAGGGCCTGCGAGTATTAAAGCCGATGAAGGGCTATAGATAATGGTTGCGATAATGATTATGAAAAATAGTGCCGATATGGCCTTGAATGCGATATGAAAAGGCTTTGGGAAATTTACTGAAGATTCCTCGGTTCCCACTGTTTCGGTAATAGTATAGGTATATGTCTTTTTTTGATGAACGACGAGAGTCCAAAGGTAGGTGGCTACCAAAGTCCAGATTATACCAGCGCGAAGATTCAAGAAAATTGAGCCATTTTCTTCTGATAAGTTGAGGATGTAAGACTCGTGGATACCATTTATTATCGCCGCTATACCGATGGCTATAATGATTGCCATGCCGATGTCCATGTGGGTTGTATCCCGGGGCTTGGCTTTTATCGTCCATTTCATCAGGATTTTTTCCTGATTTTTTAATGGTTTTTCTGAAGATGTCGTGTCGTTTTTTAATTCCATTGTTTGTGTTTTTCTTTAATTAAGTAACGGGAGCACTGCGGCATCGTTGCGGCCGCCCAGTTGTTGTACAACCAGTGTGCTATTGTCCAATGAGCTAATACGGGAGTCTTTCTGATCTTCGACGCCTTCTTTATCAAGTTCCAGTTGATAGCGATAGCCTCTATCGCCCTCTCCAGAGGCAAGAATTTCAATAGGGTACCAGATCTGAATTTCAACGTTCTGAGCATCTGTCGTAAGTGGCACCCAAGTCTGCCAAACAAGTGATGTGCCTTCTCTGGGGCGAGGTGGAATGGCACCAAGGGAAGCATTTGCCAGGGGGCGAGTTATAGGCGGGCTTCTAAAAGTAGTGGCTTCAACAGATTGCCCATTATTGAGGAATGGCGCCTGCAATTGGTCGTCAAGTTTCGTCACTGGGCCAATATAAAAAGGCCTATGGCTAGCCGCCAGATTTGTTCTGACCACGTTGCCCCTTAACTCTGCTGGAAAATGCATTTGAATCCAAGCGCCATCTTGTTTTTTTGACTCGTGCGGAATCATTTGAGGTCCGTACTGAATCTGGGAGATGAATGTTGGTTTTACAAAAATGGTTGGGCTCATTTGTATTTCTAGCAACGATCGGTTTTCTTCGTTTTGATCGTTTATTCTCTCGCTGGCTGTTCTGCTCCAAGTGCATTTATGAAGCCATTGTCCAATCGCATCACGCTTGAAGTAGTTAAGAGCTGCGGTTGCAATCAAGTAAACTATTCCGGCAATCAATGCAGCGACGGCGAACCAGGGATTCATTGCAAAAGCTACCAGATTAGATCCTCCTAGTAGACCTGTAACGCCTGCAAGCAATTGTACGGCGCCAATAAGCGACATCGTGATTACTGCGCCTTGCTTGGCAATAAGAGCAGCTCTTTCATCCTTGTTTGATGTTGTCTTTAGATCGTCTTGAATATCCCAGTACTCAAATCCGGTTGCCAGTAGGGAGGTTCCGCCAAGTCCGACTAGACGCCAGCTAAAGCCGCGTATTATTTTTCCCCAGTTTTTTGCAGATTTTGTCAGCTCCCAATATTTAGCTGAGCGATCTGCAATGTTTATAGTTTTTGTTCCGACGGTAATATTTAGCCCTTTCATTGATGACCATTTTGTTTCTATGAAGATTGCCATAAGTGCATTGGCTGTGTAGCTAAAACTTGAGAATATTTTTGCGCGATCTTTTTCACTTATCTCACCATCTTTGGAGACGGTGTTGTAAGTTACGGCGGTGTTGAAAAGGTTGGCAATCGCAACTCCCCAGGTAATGGCTGCTGCATCGATGCCGTATTTTGCACTCCAAGCTTTCGCTCGTTGCTGCCATTGGTTTGCAGCAAGTCCACCTCTTTTTAAGGTGTTGCGTATTTCGTCACCGAGAATTTGTGCGTATTTGTTGTTTTGATAATCAAGCAGGGCGGGAAGTTCGTGGGTTGAAAGCTGTACGTCGTTTTGAAGTTTTAGGATATTTCTTCCGAGAGACACACGGTCGTGCGCTGCCCGGGGGATGTGCCATTGTTTGAGATGGTTATCAAGGCTGACCTGTGCAAGAATGAAGCGATTTTTCCATTTGCTCAGGCGATCATTTCCGGATTTGTCAAACTCCAGACGATCTTTGTGATTTGCCAGGATGTGGCCAACCAGGATGTTTCTGAGCAAGGCTGGCAGGTTTTGTTGCTTGCTTCGTGCCAGTCTGCTATCGACAGGAAGGAGCGCTAATAATGTTTGCTCGAAGACTGCCTTGCCGCGCTCTTTCGCCAATATTGTAATGGTTTTCAGTGTTAGTTTTGCCGGATCGGTCAGCCCCTTCATCCAGGCTTTGTCAGCTATTGCATCATGCGTGATAAAACTATTTAGCTCTCCTATTCTGCTGATGATGGCAGTTATATCGCCTGTCCCTTGAACAAGTTTATTCGCCTCATTAGTCAGGGCGGATTGTATTTCCAGTGAAAAGCCAAATCGGGCGAGCCCAAGTAGTGTGCTGGCCTTGATATCCTGTTTGGTGAGCCACTCACATATGGCTTGGTCTTGTCCGAGAGTTTTAAGGACTTCGGATATTATAGTCGCCAGATATAGGTGCGGTTCAGGTCGGGTTGTGTCGATGAACAGACGTAGTGGTTCGGCCCCGATGTATTGAGCGAGGTTGATCAGGTCTTTTTGTGTGTCGTTGACTTTGCTTATGAGGCGTGTGCCGTTTTTTTTGTTTTTCGATATGTAGTTTCGGGCACTTGTTAAATCAACTTGGTTTCGCCATTTCGTACGAGCTTCCCATGACTCCTTCAGCGCTTGAGAAGGAATGCTGCCATACTTTTTTTTGAGGTCGGCTGCCATCTCCAATGAAGGTAAGTTTGGAGGAATCAGAATGGTATCGTTACCATTGTAGAGTTGGTCTTCGAGTTTTAGTTGCGAGAAGTAATCTTCGATATCAGAGGTATATTGCCTCTTTTTTTCATCGTTTCCCGCGATGGAGGTCGGTAGCAGTGACTTATCGCCATTTGCACCGCAAAGGTTGTCCACAATTTCTGCAATGCCGACTTTGTGCTGATGCTCATCTTGCCATTCAATATAGGCTGCTTGATCACCAATTAGTTGCCAATTCAAGTCTTCCAGCATTGCCAGTGGGTCATCTAGAGCAATGACCATGGCACTCGCTGGATCAGACACACTTCCGGTCCAGACTACATCGGATGCCAGCGGGACAAGATTTCCCTTGTCGGCAGAACTACCGTCGGGTGGATATGCCGAGTCGGAAAAACGTTTGTCTCTCGTTACTGTACCTTTATCAATATCTGCGACAGCATCGACTATTTGAGTAAGCGGCAGAGTATGCGCACTTTTCATTGTCAGGCAGTATTCTTTGAGATCGAGTTTCTGCATCCAGTCCTTACGGCTACCGCCATTGGACCTAATGAATTCACATATGCGCCAACTCCATTGCAAAGTGGAGTAGGCGATGCGGATCGTATTTTTTCTAGGGTAGAGCAAATGAGTCTTGCTAGCGCCGGAACTACTGCGCTCGTCCTTACCTAAAATGTCTGCTTCCCATTTGATACGCGTGAGCATTGCGGTGTCGGCCTGGTATTTATATTCATGAAGCGTTTTTTCTGTTTCATCAAATACATACACATATCCATTGCGGAGTTGGCGCAATGTGTAACTTCGTGTCTTCAAAACGGGAAGACTCGACCACGTGCCAGTTTTGAGCAGGGGTTTGAGTTTTTTCGGATGCTCATCGTATCGAGAACGATCTAGTGCGTATCGCATCGGGATTATTGCGACATCCGGGCCGTTAAGGGGGCAGACACCCGTAGCGTTAGCCGGTGTTGCGGGAAAAGAGGCGTTGCGCTGTTGTTGAAGTGTTCCGCTCTTGTCAGCCATTTGCAGTGTCCTTTGCTGCCAGTGTTTGCTGGCGGTAATCATCCAGTGCTTCAATTCGTAATTCGGGAGCCAAACGAGCTTTTTCCGGATTCTGGATCAGCCACTCCTGATAGGGGCTGTCGGGGTTGGAGGTGAAGTCCCGTCCCCAGTCAACGCAAGCTTCCGCCCACGTTACCATTCCTCGTTCGCTGACGAGGCCCCAGGCATTAGCGCTATCCATTACATGTTCCAGCCACCACTCGATTTGATCTTCGTTGAGGAGGGAAAAAGTTTGTGCATCTCTGATATTCAGCCAAGCGTACAGCCTTTCTTTGAACTGCCAACGATATGCGAGTTCAAGGGCGGAGAGTTGTTGTTCACCTAGCAAGGCGAAATTTTTTTCACGTGACTCCTTTGATTGTACCCGTGGAAACGGAGTAATTGATGTGGCCACGGGAGCTCGCCAGGAATGAACGGGTGACTTCGTCCAAATAGTTTCGATGGGGCCCAGTACGTGGCTCAGGTGTTCTTGCCCATAGCTGGAAAGCCAGTAGTGCATGACAAGCGGATCGGCAAAACGCAATAAGCCATTGCCTCCATTCACGTCGAGGGGGGCGATGAAATGGCGTAGATGTTCTGCCACGTCATTGAGTGAAAAACGACTGAACAAGGGGCACGAGTCGTCTCGTGCCAGTTCGTTTTGTTGCCAGTTTCTAAGGATTGAAGATGAACCATGCGGCTTGACTAGGATGGGGCCCAGATCATTCAGCTCCGTCCAGCGCGTGCCTAAGTAAAGCGGTTCAATCTCAAGAGGTTCACCGAGCTGATAAAGGCTGGCAATCGCATTCGGTCGTAATACGCCGTCAATCAGTAAATAGTTGGCTTGCATTGAATTAGTCACTTCGCTGCTTCCTTCGCAGCCCTCTCGCAAATCTCACAACGAGGCGTACCTCGCATCAACGCCTGCCGCTGCGCCGGCACCAACAACTTCCCGGCCTTATCCGTATCCGCCTGCTTCAACGGCCCCGGCATCAACGGCGCCGCCCCAGTCCCGCTCCCCGGCCCACCGCCGGAGTTGATGTTGATCGCCGGCCCGCTCATGGTCACGCCGCCGCCATCGATCTTGATGAAGCTACCACCGCCGACCAGCGTCAGTTCAGCGCCAGCTTCCAGCACCACCTTCATCCCGCTGCTCAGGTGAATTTCCTGCCCCGCATCGATGAATTGCCCGGTGCCGATCTTGATGTGCTGGTTCACGCCTACGGTGAGGTGGTCGTTGGCGCGGGCTTCGACTTTGCGGTCTTCGTAGACAGTGTGGTGTTCTTCGGCCTTGAATTCCGTGTAGCTGTTTTTTTCCACGACGTCGTGGCGTTCGTTGCCGACGCGGATTTTCTGGTCGTGTTCGATGTTCTCGTCCCAGTCGCGCTGGGCGTGGAGGAAGATCTGTTCCTGGCCTTTCTTGTCTTCGATGCGCAGTTCGTTGAAGCCGCCACCGCCCATCGAACTCAGGGTCTTGAAGGTGGTGCGCGTCTTGTTCGCCGGCAGCGCGTAGGGGACGGTGTTTTCCTTGTGGTACAGGCAGCCGCTGATCAGCGGCTGGTCGGGATCACCTTCGAGGAAGGTGACCAGCACTTCCATGCCGATGCGCGGGATGGCGATGCCGCCGTATTGGGCGCCGGCCCAGGCGCTGGAGACGCGCAGCCAGCAGCTGGTCTTGTCGTCGGCGAGACCGTCGCGGTCCCAGTGGAACTGCACTTTCACCCGGCCGTATTCGTCGCAGTGGATTTCCTGGCCTTGCGGGCCGGTGACCACGGCGCTCTGGCTGCCGAGGATGCGCGGTTTCGGGTGGCGCAGGGGCGGGCGGTTCGGCACGTCCCACGGGGTGGCCTGGAAGCGGTTGCGGTAGCCCTGATGGAAGTCGTCTTTCAGCGCCGTGGTGTCACTGGTGACCGACTCTTCCAGCACTTGCGGCTGTTTGCCTTCGTGGTGGACTTCGGTGAGCAGCCAGAGGTCGTTCCACTTGGCCTTCGGGTGTTCTTTCAGCGCGAGGAAATGGCCGCTGACCAGCAATGGCTGGTCGCTCTTGCCTTCGGCGAGCTGGAAGTCGCTGCGATGGCGTTCGAGGGCGCGTTTGGCCAGGTGCTTGCCACGCTCGCGGTCGACGA
>NZ_QWFC01000039.1:0-79584 GCF_003576265.1 Pseudomonas sp. 91RF | reverse complement strand
TGGAAGAGCGCGATGAATCAATTTGCGATTCTGTACGGAGATCGATTTATCAGGCCGACCTGGTAAAAGCACGACCTACCTGACGGCAGGCCGTTATCGGCCCGCACACAAAATATCTGACAGTCTCCATCAGCTGGAACTCCGGACAAGAGTCGCTTGAGGATTTGTGTAGACGGCTGCCAGGCAGTGAGGGGACAACCCCCCTCACCGAGGCGGCAACTACCGCGAGACGTGATGGTTATCCAGCACGCGATTGACCAGCAGCTCACTCAGCATGATGACCTGCTGCAGAATCTGCATCGCCTTGCGCTGCGACGGATCGACGGTGTCGCCAATATCCCGGGCCATGTCACTGGCCGACGACAGCGTTTCGCACGCTTCGACCAGTAGCGTTTCGTCATCCACCGTTGGATTGACCAGATAGATCTTGCCGGGCTTGCGCGATGGCTTGGACGTCTTCTGCGCCCCAGGATCGAGGTAATGATTGATCGCCCGCTCGGTTGCCGTTTTTATGTTTTCGGCTTCGAGTGCTGCGTCGTAGGGGATTGAATCGGTTTCTGGTGGGTTTGGTGTGGCTTTGAACATACGTGTAACTCCTATCGCAGACTTCAAGGAGCCATCACCCACGCTACCAAACGATGGGTGGCGGCCATACGCGGGTTGGTAGACCGGCTGCAATAGGAACCCGGCGCTCACGAATGAGCCCCACGCATGACCACCATAAAACAGAGCCCCAAAAAGGGACTGGATACGGTGTTGCCATACAGCTATTACAGACGGGCTACCAAACCCGATCACTGTTTTTCAGTGACAGGGAAACGATATAGCCCACCCCATAGCCGCGTAAGCCGGCGGATTCTGGCGTACGCGTAGGCAACGACGCAAGGTGTTGTAGCCCTTATGGCGTAACGGTTCGTGTACTTTAAACGACCATGCGCCGTCGTGTTTACACACAGCGAAAGCCGTGAACTCACCGTGTTTTTGTTGGGATTACTTGTATGCGGGGGGGCTGGATGTTGAGGCACAAGATCAATTGCCTCACTGAGATCTTGCCAAGTGAGCGCTTGCAGGAAGATCGAGATGGGGGGAGGGGATCAGTCGCGGACAATTTCAGAACGCCAGACAGCACAAAGGGGAGCCGAAGCTCCCCTTTAATTTTGTCGTCGCGTGCTCTTTTTTATTATTGAGGGGCGGTCTGTTGTTGTTTTTGGCAACCGTGGCCCTTTACCGCTGTTTTTGGCGACCCCCATCCGGGGTCAAGAGCAAACGTATTTTTTTGAGCGCTGATCTGCTTTCTCGTCTAGCGATCCAACCGATTCGGGAGCTACCTGAAGGTAGTTTTATTGTTCTCTGCCCGGTTGCGGGTCATTCCGAGGAATACCCTGAAAAGCACACCTTCTCCAAAAAAATCTGTTAGCTGCGTCTCTGCCGTGTTGTTTTTGTTATGTCAGAGTCGGTACGTCTTATTTTTATTGGTTTGCTGCTTTTTATTCTTGTTATGCCATAGAGATAGCAGAAGCCGTGCCAACTTTTCAAAACCCTTGTAAATCAATGGTTTGAAATTTCTGAAGGATTTTTCCTTCAGTCAAAACCAGACAATTTGTTTCCGTGTTACTCGTCTATGCCCACGTTTCGGACACAGCGGTAACACCTTCGCCCTCACTGTGCGCTACGGGCCTTGGCCACACGCGAACCGGTCGGGCGACCCAGCACGGCACTGATCTGTTGACCGGCGGCAATCAAGGCGTCGAGGTCGATGCCGGTCTCGATGCCCAGGCCGTTGAGCAGGTACACCACGTCTTCGGTGGCGACGTTACCGCTGGCGCCCTTGGCGTACGGGCAGCCGCCGAGGCCGGCGATGGAGCTGTCGAACACCGCGATGCCTTCCAGCAGGCTGGCGTAGATGTTGGCCATGGCCTGGCCGTAGGTGTCGTGGAAGTGGCCGGCGAGTTTCTCTCGCGGTACCTGTTTCGAGACCACTTCGAACAGTCGGCGGGTGGCGCCAGCGGTGCCGGTGCCGATGGTGTCGCCCAGCGACACTTCATAGCAGCCCATCGCGTACAGCTCGCGGGCGACCATGGCCACTTGTTCCGGGGCGACCTCGCCTTCATAAGGGCAACCCAGCACGCAGGACACGTAACCGCGCACAGTAACGCCGTGCTGTTTCGCCGATTCCATGATCGGCGCGAACCGCGCCAGGCTTTCGCTGATCGAGCAATTGATGTTGCGCTGCGAGAACGCTTCGGACGCGGCGGCAAACACTGCGACTTCCTTGACCCCGGCGGCCAACGCATCCTCAAAACCGCGCAGGTTCGGTGCCAGTGCGCCGTAGGTCACGCCGGGCTTGCGCTGGATCTGCGCAAACACGTCGGCGGAACCGGCCATCTGCGGCACCCACTTGGGTGAAACGAAACTGCCGACTTCTATATAGCCGAGGCCAGCGGCGCTCAGCGCGTCGACCAGTTGCACCTTGTCGGCGACGCTGATGGGCTGGGCTTCGTTCTGCAGGCCGTCACGGGGGCCGACTTCGATCAGGCGTACTTGGGAGGGGAGGGACATGGGATTGACCTGTGCTGATTGTCTGAACATTGCAAGTAAACCCTGTGGGAGCCAGCCTGCTGGCGATAGCGCCGGGCCAGTCGACATCTATGTTGAATGTGCGATGGCTATCGCCAGCAGGCTGGCTCCCACAGGGGATCGAGGTAGGCTTACTGGACGGATTGGCTCTTCAGCGTCTGCTCCAGCGCCTGCACGCAGCGCTCTTCGGCGGTGTCGAGTTCCAGCTTCATCTGTTCGATGTCCAGCAATTGCTGTTCAAGCTGTTCGCGGCGTTCGCTGATTTTCGCCAGCATGCTGTTGAGTTGTTTGGTGTTACCGCTGGAAGGGTCGTAGAGCTCGATCAGTTCGCGGCACTCGGCCAGTGAAAAACCGATGCGTTTGCCCCGCAGGATCAGCTTCAGGCTGACCTTGTCGCGTGGCGAATAGATGCGTTCCTGGCCTCGGCGCTCGGGGCTGAGCAGGCCTTGTTCTTCATAGAAGCGGATCGCCCGGGTGGTGATGTCCAGCTCGCGGGCGAGGTCGGAAATGCTGTAGGTCTGGCTGCTCATGAAAGCGCTCGAAGAAGGGTCTTGGCGCTAAGCTAATGGCAGGTTGACGTTTACGTCAAGTGGCGGGCGCCTGCAGCTTGTCGAGCTTCTTCTCGTGCGCCGTCACTTGCTGGCACAGCTCGATCATCTGCTCGCGCATCCAGCGGTTGGCCGGGTCCTGGTCGGTGCTTTCGTGCCAGTACAAATGGGTTTCCACCGGCGGCACATCGTTGACCGGCAGATTGAACGCATGCAGGTCATGACGACGTGCGAAACGTTCCGGCACGGTCATCACCATGTCGGTCTGCTGCAACACTTGGGACGCCATCAGATAGTGCTGCGAGCGCAGGGCGATCTTGCGCTGGATGCCCATCTTGCCCAGCGCCAGATCGACGTGGCCCAGGCCACTGCGACGGCTGGAAATATGAATGTGGGTCAGCGACAGGTAATCGTCGAGGGTGAATTTTTCCTTGGTCGCCAGCGGATGACCCTTGCGCATCGCGCAGACGTAACGGTCTTCCATCAGCTTGACGTGGCGCACCTGCGGGTCGGTGTTGAGCGGCGCGTCCACGGCGAAATCGAGGCGCCCGGCGGCCAGTTCCTTGGTGGTTTCCCGGCGTTTGGACAGGAAGCTTTCGATGATCACCGTCGGCGCCAGACGACGCAGACGCTGGAACAGCGGCGGCAGAATCACCGCTTCGGTCAGGTCAGTCATGCTGATGCGGTAAGTCTTGACCGCTTGCGAAGGGTTGAAAATGCGGCTTTCCTGAACCGACACCCGCAGCAGCGACAGCGCGTTGCGCACCGGGCCGATGATGTTCTGCGCCATGGGCGTCGGCACCATGCCCTGGGCCGTGCGTACGAAGAGCGGGTCGTTGAAGGTCTCGCGCAACCGCGCCAGGGCGTTGGACACCGCCGGCTGGGTGATGCCGACAATCTGCCCGGCGCGGGTCAGGTTGGCTTCGGTATAGATCGCGTCGAAGACGATGAAAAGGTTGAGGTCGACCTTGCTCAGATTCATTACGCGGCTCTCTTTTTATAGGTGGATGGCGCGGGTCAGGGCGGCCAGGAAAATCAACCAATCATATATCGGTGATGAATGTTTATACACATCGAGAATAGGCTAGGTAAATTATCAGCGCTGTTCTAGCATCGATTGCATGACCTAAACAACCTCTGCCACAGAAGGTAATTGCTCATGGATTTCGCTTATTCGCCCAAGGTTCAGGAACTGCGTGAGCGCGTGACCGCGTTCATGGACACTTACGTTTACCCGGCCGAAGCCGTGTTCGAACGGCAGGTTGCCGAGGGCGACCGCTGGCAGCCGACCGCAATCATGGAAGAGCTCAAGGCCAAGGCCAAGGCCGAAGGGCTGTGGAATTTGTTTCTGCCTGAGTCGGAACTGGGCGCCGGCCTGACCAACCTCGAATACGCGCCACTGGCGGAAATCATGGGCCGTTCGCTGCTCGGTCCCGAGCCGTTCAACTGCTCGGCGCCGGACACCGGCAACATGGAAGTGCTGGTGCGTTACGCCAACGAAGAACAGAAACAGCGCTGGCTCGAACCGCTGCTGCGCGGCGAGATCCGCTCGGCGTTCGCCATGACCGAGCCGGACGTCGCGTCTTCAGACGCCACCAACATGGCCGCCCGTGCCTTGCGCGATGGTGACGAGTGGGTGATCAACGGCAAAAAATGGTGGACCTCCGGCGCCTGCGATCCGCGCTGCAAGATCCTGATCTTCATGGGCCTGAGCAACCCCGACGCCCCGCGCCACGCCCAGCACTCGATGATTCTGGTGCCGGTCGACACCCCCGGCGTGAAGATCGTCCGTCCGCTGCCGGTGTTCGGTTACGACGACGCACCTCACGGCCACGCCGAAGTGCTGTTCGACAACGTGCGGGTGCCGTACGAAAACGTCCTGCTCGGTGAAGGACGCGGCTTTGAAATTGCGCAAGGTCGCCTTGGCCCAGGTCGGATTCACCACTGCATGCGTTCGATCGGCATGGCCGAGCGCGCACTGGAACTGATGTGCAAACGCTCGGTGAGCCGCACCGCGTTCGGCAAACCGTTGGCGCGTCTGGGCGGTAACGTCGACAAGATCGCCGACTCGCGGATGGAGATCGACATGGCGCGCCTGCTGACCCTGAAAGCGGCGTACATGATGGACACCGTGGGCAACAAGGTCGCCAAGAGCGAAATCGCGCAGATCAAGGTCGTCGCACCGAACGTCGCCTTGCGGGTGATCGACCGGGCGATCCAGATTCATGGCGGTGCAGGGGTGTCGAACGATTTCCCGCTGGCCTACATGTACGCCATGCAACGCACCCTGCGCCTGGCCGACGGCCCGGACGAAGTGCACCGCGCGGCGATCGGCAAGTTCGAGATCGGCAAGTATGTGCCGAAGGAAATGCTGCGTAGCGGTCATTAAGACCGCGTCGCCTGCTATCGCGAGCAGGCTCGCTCCCACGGGGTCGCTGGTGTCCACTTACTTTGTGTTCACTGGAAATTTATTGTGGGAGCGAGCCTGCTCGCGATGGGGCCTGCTCGTTCAACGCATCAACACCAGATTCAGTAAACCCAAACCTCGACCCGCCGATTTTTGATCCGCCCTTCATCCCCGCTGTTGGTCGCCACCGGCATCAGCGCGCCAAACCCGCGCACCTCGCGCAACACCACGCCGTTCTTCACCAGCTCCCGACTTACCGCCATCGCCCGCAGCTTCGACAACAAATCCGCCCGCGCCGGGTCGTCCTTGGCATCGCCAAATCCCACCAGTGTTACCGCGCGGTCGGTCTTGTCGTGGTGCTTTATATAGTCGAACACCCGGGCCAGATCCTGGCGGGCCTTGTTGTCGAGGCTGGCGCTGCCTTCTTCGAAACGGAAGTTCACCGTCAGACGCTGGGCGTGCCGGCTGAGGGATTGATAACCCTCGGGCATCAGCGCATTCGGCGTGACCGAGATGGCGTGCACGGTCTGGGCGATAAAACCGTTGGCCGCGACAATCGCCTGGCCCTGGCGGCTTTGCGCAAAATCCACCAAGGCGGCGGCCCACGGATTTTGATTGTCGGGTGGCAAATAGAAGAACAGCCGGCGGGACAGTGGATAGTCTTCGGTGGCAATCAGACTGGCCAGTGGCAGCATGGCCTGGGATTGCCCGTCGACGATGGCCACGGCCTTGGCCTGGCGCACATAAGGCAGACCGATAAAGCCGATGCCTTGCGGATCGGCACTGACCGCGTCGGACAATTGCTCGCTCGACTCGAAACGTTTCGCCGAACTGTTAAGAGTTTTCCCACGACGGCTGAGGACCAGTTCCTTGAACGTGTCGTAGGTGCCGGACTGATCATCCCGCGCATACAGATGAATCGTCCCACCCTTGCCGCCGAGTTCTTCCCACGTCTTGGCCTCGCCGCTGAAGATCCGCGCCAGTTGCTCGGTGTTCAGTTGATTCAGCGGATTGTCGGGGTGAAGGATGATCGCCAGGCCATCGATGGCGATGACCTGCTCGGCGCCTGGACTTTTCAGATCGCCAAGCGAAACAAGGCTGGCGAGCTCGCTGTCCTTGATCGGGCGCGAAGACGCAGCGAGATCGGCGCTGTTGTTTTTGAGTGCGGAGAAACCGGTGCTGGAACCATGGGCGGCGATTTGCACCACGACCCGTTTACCTTGAGCCGTAAGCCCGACGACCCGTTGTTCGTTGGCGGTGTCCGGGGTTTCGCTGTGGACTTTCACCAGACCCTGTTCTTCCAGCAGGCCTTCCACCAGTGCCGGGCCGAGGGCTGCGCCAATGGTGTTGGAACCCTGGATGCGCAATACCGGGCCGTTCTCGGGAATGGGCAATGCAGCGGCCGAAACCTGCAGCCAGGCACTCAGGAGAAAGACGAACAGAACGCGCAGGGTCATGCCGGCACCGAATGCAGCCAAGGGGATTGCCGGGGAGATTAAGTCAGGGACGTTTCTGAAAGATGACAGTGATCCAATGTGGGAGCCAGCCTGCTGGCGATTGCTATCGCGAGCAGGCTCGCTCCCACAGTAGATTTAAGGTGATTGCGCTATCAGCTTAATTCCAGCCAGATCGGCGCATGGTCCGAAGGCTTTTCCATCCCGCGCAGTTCATAGTCGACACCGGCGGCTTTCACCCGTGGCAGCAAACCGTGGGACGCCAGAATCACGTCGATCCGCAGACCACGCTTCGGCTCGTCTTCAAAGCCACGGCTGCGGTAGTCGAACCAGCTGAAGATGTCGGCCACGTCCGGGTTCAGGTGACGGAAGCTGTCGGTCAGGCCCCAGTTTTTCAGGCGGGCCATCCACTCGCGTTCTTCCGGCAGGAAGCTGCATTTGCCGGTTTTCAGCCAGCGCTTCATGTTGTCCGGGCCGATGCCGATGTCGCAGTCTTCCGGGGAAATGTTCACGTCGCCCATCACCACCAGCGGCTGCTCATTGTTGAACTGGCTTTCCAGCAGTGTTTGCAGATCGCTGTAGAAGCGCTGCTTGGCCGGGAACTTGGTCGGGTGGTCACGGCTTTCGCCCTGTGGGAAATAGCCGTTCATGATCGTCACCGGCACGCCATTGGCGTCGGCGAAAGTGCCCCAGATAAAGCGCCGCTGCGCGTCTTCTTCATCGGTGGCGAAGCCTTTGTGTATGGCAATCGGCTCCTGGCGCGAGAGCAGGGCAACGCCGTAATGGCCTTTCTGGCCGTGGAAATACACGTGATACCCCAGGGCTCGCACTTCTTCCAGCGGGAACTGGTCGTCGTGGACCTTGGTTTCCTGCAGGCCGATGACGTCCGGCTGATGCTTTTCGATCAGCGCCGCCAGCTGATGCGGGCGGGCCCGCAGTCCGTTGATGTTGAAGGAAACGATCTTCATGGTCGGCAGTCCTGGCAAAAGGGCGATGCTAGCTGACATGTAGGATCTGGGCCAGCGTGGCGGTAGTCCATATGCGCTGCTAATGTCTTTCGGGTGTGGGAACGATCCCTTCAGCCCAAGGCTCGTATAACAAGAACGGGGCCTGTTGAGTCCCGTCCAGGGAGAATCACCGTCATGCCTGAAACCTCGACCGCCATCGCCGACATCCACATGCTCGACCGCGGCTATTCCCGTGAAGCGCGATCCCTGCTGTATCAGGCTTACCGTCACGAGCCGACCTTCGCTTACCTGTTCGAGGCCGAACGCCCGGGTTACGAACAACGGGTGCGCGCCACGGTGCGGGAACTGGTCAAACAGCATTTCCTGCAGGATCTGCCGGCCATCGGCCTGCTGGTCAATGATCGGTTGATCGGCATTGCCCTGATCGCGCCGCCGCAACGGCGTCTGGGCGTCACCGAGAGTTGGGCCTGGCGTTTGCGTATGGTGTTGAGCACCGGTTTCCGCTGTACCCGGCGTTATCTGGAATATCACGCCGCCGTTGAAGCCTGTGTGCCGACCGACTCGGTGCACATGCTGCCGTTGCTGGGTGTTCATCCACAATTTCAGGGCAAACACTTCGGCGAACAGCTGCTGCAGGCGGTGCACAACTGGTGCGCGGTGGATGAAAGCTCTCAGGGCGTGATCCTCGACACCGGCAACCCGCGCTACCTGGAATTTTACAAACGTCAGGGTTATGAGGAGATCGGCGAAGTCGCCGTCGGACCGGTACGTGAGCACGTGTTTTTCCATGCCAATCCACAGGTGTTACAAACTGCAACGGCATAACCATCGAACTTTTTCAGAAAAGTCTGGTTCTATCACGCTCCCAAGCACGTGATAGCATCCGCCCCTATGAAGTTTCCAGGAAGATTTACCAGTGGCGTGCTCATGCTGTTAACCAGCTGCGCGGCGCTGGCGCAAAGTGAATTGGATGTGCGGGTCAAACCGTCCAACGATGAACTCAAGGCCAATATAGAAGGCTATATCGGCAGCCTCGGCGATCGTGACGAAGAAGCCTTGCAGCGCTTCAGTCGCGGTGCCGAAGAGCAGGCGCGCAAGGCCGCCCAGGCGTTGGGCTACTACCAGCCGCAGATCGACAGCGAAGTGAAGGGCGGTGAAAAACCCCGTCTGGTGCTGAAGATCGATCCCGGCGAGCCGATTCGCCTGCGCAATGTCACCGTACGGGTCGACGGACCCGCTGCCGCCCTCAAATCCTTTCGTGTACCGAAAAGCGACGTGCTCAAGCCCGGCGCGGTGCTTAACCATGGCCGCTACGAAGATGCCAAGCGTCTGATCCAGAATCAGGCGTCGCGCTTCGGATTTTTCAGCGGCCATTTCACCAGTCAGAAACTGATGGTCGATCCCCGCGCCGGGGTGGCCGATGTCGAGTTGATCTACGAAAGCGGCCCGCGTTATGCGCTGGGCAAAGTCAGTTTCGAAGGCGACACGCCGTTCGACGAAGACCTGCTGCAACGCATGGTGCCGTTCAAACCGGGCGAGCCTTACGACTCCGAGCTGATTGCCGAACTCAATCGCGACCTGCAATCGAGCGGTTACTTCGAAGGCGTGCGGGTCGACGCCGCACCGACCGCCGCCAAGGACGACGTAATCCCCGTCGCGGTCAAACTCGACACGCGCAAGCCGCGTACCATGGGCCTCGGCCTCGGTTACTCCACCGACGTCGGCCCGCGGATCAAGGCCAATTGGACCCGCCACTGGGTCAACCCGCAGGGCGACAGTTACGGCTGGGAGGCCGAACTCTCGGCGCCACGGCAGAACGTCGGTCTGTTCTATGACATTCCGCTGGATCCGCCGCTGACCGACAAACTGCGTTGGGCCGGCGGTTATCAGTACGAAGACATCGACGGCTCCGACACCCTGAGCAAACTGCTGACCTTCGGCCCGGAATGGCACAGCAAGTTGCCGAGCGGCTGGCAACGGGTGATCTCGCTGAAATGGCAGCGCGAGGAATACCAGCTCGGTGACGATTCGGGTCTGAGTACCTTGCTGATGCCCGGTATCAGTTACTCCTACCTGAAAAGTGACAATCGCATCGATCCGCACAACGGCTATCGCCTGACCTTCGAAAGCAAGGTGGCGAAAGAAGGCCTCGGCTCGGACAACAACCTGCTGTACGGTACGGCGCTGATCAAAGGCCTGACCACGGTGTTCGACAACCACCGATTCCTCGGACGAGTCCAGGTCGGTGGTAGCGCCACCAACGGTTACAGCTCGGTGCCACCCTCGCTGCGGTTCTTCGCCGGTGGCGACCAGAGTGTGCGCGGTTACGACTATCAGAGCCTGTCCCCGGAAAACTCCAAAGGCGACCGCATCGGCGGGCGCTACATGGTGGCCGGCAGCGTCGAGTATCAATATTCGATCGCCGAGAAATGGCGGGTCGCGACCTTCGTCGACCAGGGTAACTCCTTCAACAAACTCGAACTGCCGAACCTCAAGACCGGGGTCGGTATCGGTGTGCGCTGGGTCTCGCCGGTGGGGCCGATCCGCCTCGACCTGGCCCATGCGCTGGACGACGATGGCGGCATCCGGCTGCACTTTTCCATGGGGCCTGAGCTGTGAAGCGTGGTTTGAAGATTTCCGCTCTGGCGCTGTTGTCGCTGGTGCTGCTGATTGTATTGAGTATTGCCGCTGTACTCGGCACCCAGGCTGGCAGCCGTTGGGTGTTGGGGCTGGTTCCGGGTTTGAGTGTCGACAATTTCCAGGGTCGCCTCAGTGGACAGTGGAGCGCCGATCATTTGCTCTGGCAACAGGATGGCAGCCGCGTCGAGCTCAATAAACCGATCTTCGAATGGTCGCCGCTGTGCCTGACACGCATGACGCTGTGCATCGAACAGCTCAAGGCCGATCAGGTCATTCTGCAATTCCCGCCCGGCGAAGAAACCACCGACAGCGGCCCGATCAAGTTGCCGGATCTGCAATTGCCGGTGGCCATCGAGCTGGGTGACGTGCAAGTCGGCAGCCTGCTGTTCAACGGCAGCGAACAGCTCAAAGGCCTGCAACTGGCGGCGCACTGGACCGCCAAGGGTATGCAGATCGACAGCGTGAAACTGCAGCGCGACGACCTGAGCCTGAACCTCTCCGGTCTGTTGCAACCGACCGGCAACTGGCCGTTGAACATTGCCGGTGATCTGACCCTGCCGTCACCGGGCACCGGCCCATGGACGCTGGCACTCAAAGTCGATGGTGATCTGCTCAAGACCCTGAACCTGCACGCCGACAGCCGTGGCTACCTCGACGGCCAGTTGAGCGGCGAGTTGCAACCGCTGGCGGAAAACCTTCCAGCCAAGGTGCGCATCACTTCCGAGGCGTTCAAGCCGAGTGCTGATCTGCCGGACACTTTGCAACTCAATCAACTGGTATTGACCGGCGAAGGCGACCTGAAAAACGGTTACCAATTGCTCGGCAATGCGACGCTGCCTGCGGATAAAGGCCCGGTGGCGCTGTTGCTCAAGGGCAAGGTCGATGCCAAGGGCGCACAGATTGCCGGCCTCGACCTGACCGCCAACGACAAACAAAGCCTCAAGCTCACCGGCAACGTGGATTGGAGCAAAGGCCTCAGCGCCCAGGCCAACATCAACTGGCAGGACTTTCCGTGGCATCGGCTCTATTCCGAGATCGACGAACCACAAGTCGCCTTGCGCACGTTCACTGGTGAAGTCTCCTACACCGACGGCCAATACCTCGGCAATTTTGCCGCCGCACTGGATGGCCCGGCCGGGGCGTTCAGCCTGAGCAGTCCGTTCAGTGGCAACCTCAAACAGATCTTCCTGCCGCAATTCAAGCTCGAAGCGGGGCAGGGCAAGGCCGAAGGGCATGTGAACGTGCAGTTTGCCGACGGCATTGCCTGGGACACGGCGCTGGAGTTGTCTGCACTCAACCCGGCCTACTGGATGGCGGAGCTGCCGGGCACACTGGCCGGGCCGCTGAAAAGCACGGGCGAAATGAAGAACGAGCGCCTGAGCCTCAACGCCGACCTCGACCTCAAGGGCAAACTGCGCGGGCAACCGGCGGTGTTGCAGGCCAAGGCTGACGGTGCCGGCGAACAGTGGAACCTGAACGCCCTGCAAATCCGTCTCGGCGACAACAGCATCAACGGCAAGGGCAGTCTGCAACAGAAGCTCGCCGGGCAGATCGACATCAAGCTGCCGCGTCTGGCCCAGCTCTGGCCGCAACTGCGCGGGCAGATCAACGGTCGGGTCGATGTCGCGGGTACGCTGAAAGCCCCGCAAGGCAAGCTCGACCTGCAAGGTTCGCAACTGGTGTTTCAGGACAATCGCCTGCAAAGCATCAACCTCGACGCCACGCTCGACAGCGCGCAGCGGGCGAAAATTGATCTGAAGGGCAGCGGCATCCAGGCTGGCGATACGAACCTGGGTGTGCTGACTGTCAGCGCGCAGGGCGATATCAAAAGCCAGAAGCTCAATCTCGACCTGCTCGGGCCGAAGCTGAAACTCGCGCTGGGCCTGGACGGTAATCTGGACAAAGGCAACTGGCGCGGACGCCTGGCCAGCGGTGACATTCAGGCCGGTGGTCAGGACTGGAAGCTGCAAAACCCGGCGAAACTCGAGCGTCTGGCCGACGGCAAGATCAACTTCGGCGCCCATTGCTGGATGTCAGGCAATGCCAGCCTGTGCGGCGAAGACCAGCGCTTGATGCCGGAACCGAAACTGCGTTACCACCTCAAGCAATTCCCGATCGAAAGCCTGGCGCAATGGCTGCCCAAGGATTTCGCCTGGCAGGGCAAGCTCAATGCCGACCTGCAACTGGACCTGCCGGCCAGCGGCCCGAACGGCCAGATCAGCGTTGATGCCAGCGGCGGCACGTTGCGCATGAAGGAAAAGGACCAGTGGCTGGACTTCCCGTACCAGACCCTCAAGCTCACCAGCAAACTCACGCCGAAGCGCATCGACACCGACCTCAATTTCGTCGGTGGCAAACTCGGTGAACTGATGGTGCAGGCGCAGCTCAATCCGCTGCCGAAGAACAAACCGCTGAACGGCTCGTTCCGCCTCAGCGGGCTGGATCTGTCGGTGGCCCGGCCGTTCGTGCCGATGGTCGAGAAACTCACCGGACGCCTGAACGGCAGCGGCACGATTTCCGGTGGCCTGCTCGCGCCGCTGGTCAACGGCACCGTGCAACTCAGTGACGGTGAAGTCTCCGGCCCGGAACTGCCGTTGCAGTTGCAGGATCTGCGACTGCAAGCGGTGATCGCCGGCGAATCGGTGCGCCTGGACGGCGGCTGGAAAAGCGGCAAGACCGGGCAGGGCAGTCTCAGCGGCAACGTCGCCTGGGGCCAGGCGCTGATGGTGGATCTGGCGCTCAAGGGCACGCAACTGCCGGTCACCGTCGAACCCTACGCCAAGCTTGAAGTGGCGCCGGACCTGAAGATTTCCATGGCCGGCGACGAACTGGCGATCGCCGGCAAGGTGCTGGTGCCCCGAGGCGAAATCACCGTGCGCGAATTGCCGCCATCGACGGTGAAAGTCTCCGATGACACGATCATCGTCGGCGCGCAAACCGAAGAGGGCAAACCACCCATGGCCATGAAGATGGACATCGACGTAGTGGTCGGCGAGGACAAACTGAGCTTCGCCGGGTTCGGCCTGACCGCCAACCTGCAAGGTCACGTGCACATCGGCGACAACATGGACACCCGTGGCGAACTCTGGCTCAACGACGGGCGCTACCGCGCCTACGGCCAGCGCCTGACGGTGCGTCGTGCGCGTCTGTTGTTTGCCGGGCCGATCGACCAGCCGTATCTGGATATCGAAGCGATCCGCCAGACCGACGACGTGATTGCCGGCATCCGCCTGAGCGGCAGCGCCGAACAGCCGACCACGCAGATCTTCTCCGAGCCGGCGATGAGCCAGGAGCAGGCGTTGTCTTATCTGGTGCTGGGGCGTCCGCTGAGCAGCAACGGCGAAGACAACAACATGCTCGCGCAAGCGGCGCTGGGTCTGGGGCTGATGGGCAGTTCCGGGGTGACCAGCAACCTGGCCAAGGATCTGGGCATCCAGGATTTCCAGCTCGACACCCAGGGCAGCGGCAACACCACCAGCGTGGTGGCCAGCGGCAATATCTCCGAGAAGCTCAGTCTGCGTTACGGCGTCGGCGTGTTCGAACCCGCCAACACCATCGCCTTGCGCTACAAGTTGAGCAAAAAGGTCTACCTCGAAGCCGCCAGCGGCGTGGCCAGTTCGCTGGACATCTTCTACAAGCGGGACTTCTAGGCCTCGCTCCCACAGAGCCGGATCGTGTTACCACGATCTGGCTTTTTTTTGATGTATTAGACTGACCTCAGCTGAAAGGCTGCAGATTGCGACTGCCCGAAACGCCCGGGGGCGCCTATGGTCCGTTTGAGTATGGTCTTGCTCGGTAATGATTTTGTCCGTCGGCGCTGGTCAGCACTGGCGTTGACCGGTGTTGTCTGGGGCGCGGCCGGTGTGGCGATCTTCATCGATGCGCTGGACGGCGTTCTGTATTTCCCGCTGCATGTGTTCGGTTATCTGTTGTTGCTCGAAGCCCTGATCATTCTGCTGGTGCCGGCCCCGCAAACCGGTACGGCGGCGGCTTTGCGCAAGGCGCGGGGGCTGGCTTTTCTGCTGTTGGGGCTGCTGATCGTCGACCGGCAACATGCTGCCGGCCTGATTCTCGCGGTGCTGTTCGGTGCGGCTTTTCTGCTCGACGGCGGTTTTCGCCTGGCGGCTGCCGTGGTGGTGCGCTTCGTCGGTTGGCAAATGTCACTGCTGGCGGGGTTGTTCGAGATCGGCTTCGCGCTGTTCATCCTTGAACCGTACCCGACGCTTTACAAGGGGACGGTACCGTTCTGCATCGGCATGAGCATCTTTCTCTCGGGCTGCGCCTTGTTGCAGCAGGCCTTGCGCTTCAGGAACGGGCATTCGCCGGTGACGCCGTCCCCGGTGTACGCACCGGCAAACGGTGGTGCGTTGGTGATCCATGTCTGGACTCCCAGTGGTACGGTTGACGACACCCTGGTGCGTAACCGGCTGCTCAATCGTTATATCGCGGCGGTCGATGTCAACGGCGTTATCTCCGCCGGCCATGCGGCACTGGAATGTGGGCCGGACCTCTACATCAGTCATTACCCGCTGGACGATATCGATCGTTCGGCGGGGGATTTTGTGCGGTTGCTGCGGGCCACGCCGAACAACGATGTTCCCGGCAGGTTTCTGCAGGACTATGCGAGTGAAGTCGCCGACTGGTGCCCGTCGTCGGTTCAGGTGAGTTTCGTGCATTACGACGCCGCGCGGCTTCAGGCGTTCTGGGCGGACTATCGGCAAAACACCACCTACAACCTCACCAGCCGCAATTGCTCGAGTGCCGTTGCGCATAGCCTTGAGGCTGCCCTTGAAGGCGCGATGAACCGCGGCCATTCGAGCATGCTGGATTTTACCCGGGTCATCATCAGCCCCGAGTTCTGGGTCGCGGCCCAGGTGCGCAAGCGCGCCGAAGCCATGGCCTGGACGCCGGGGTTGGTGCTCGATTATGCGTTGGCATTGCATGCCGCCATCGAGCCGGCGCCTCCGGGCTGGCACGGCATTTACGCAGGAGCCCGACGCGCCTGCGGTTATGTGGCGACCGCTTTGCGTGGACAGGAAGTCCATCCCCTTCAGCCACCCTCGATGAATCATCCCTCTGACAAATCCTGAACGGCTCTACACCGAGTCGCTGCCATCGCGAGCAAGCTCGCTCCCACATGCATGAGATCCCTGTGGAAGCGAGCCTGCTCGCGATGGCGTCTGCACGATCAACAGAAAAACCCAGTCCGCTGGTCAACTAATTACAAAGCAACCTAACTATTACGTTGACATTCGCTGCCTAGGCAGTAACATCTCGACATACATTCACTGCCTAGGCAGTTATTAGGTGCGCACATGAAACATTTCACCCCGGACGAATTCAAGCATTGCCATCTCGGCCTGTTGCTCGGCCGTGCAGCCTTGCTCAAGGACAGGATCATCGACACCCACATGGAACCCCACGGCATCACCGCCGCGCAGTTCAAGGTGTTGATCATCATGGCCCAGTACGGCGTCGACACCCCGGCCGAGCTGTGCCGCCACCTGTCGCTGGACAGCGGTTCGATGACCCGCATGCTCGACCGTCTGGAGCAGAAAGACTTCCTGGTGCGCCAGCGCAGCGAAGGCGATCGCCGTCAGGTGCAGTTGAAACTCACCGGGCAAGGTCAGGCGCTGGCCGATCGTCTGCCGCACATCGGTGCCGACGCCATGAACGAGTTGGCCGGCGGCATTACTCCGGACGAGTTGAAAACCCTGGAATACATCCTCAAGAAAATTTTGCTGGCGGCCGGTGACCCCATCACCATCCAGCGGTTAGGTGAACACAATGAGCGGTAAAACCTTGCGCAGCAGCCTGACATTGGTGCTGTCGGCGATGATTCTCGCCGGTTGCGCCAACTACAGTGGCCTCGATATCCATGGCAAAAACCTTGATGCGAAAGACCTCAAGGTCGGCCAGTCCCTCAACGGCGTGACACTGTCGCCGGCCGCGTGGCCGAAGAGCGACTGGTGGACCAGCCTCGGCGATCCGCAGCTCGACGGCCTGATCCGCGAAGCCCTGCACGACAGCCCGGACATGCAGATCGCCGACGCCCGCGCCCATCAGGCCAGCGCCGCCGCGTATGCCGCCGATGCCGAGCGCTACCCGACCCTCGACGCCAGCGCCGGCATTACCCGTTCGCGTCTGGCCAAGGATCAGGACCCGCGAGGGCAGGGCGATGCCTACGCTACCGTGCGCAACATCAGCGCCGGCTTCAATTACAACTTCGACCTCTGGGGCGGTCAGCGTGACGCCTGGGAAGCCGCACTTGGTCAGGCCCGCGCTGCCGAAGTCGACCGTCAGGCCGCACAGTTGACCCTCGCCGCCGACGTGGCCCGCGCTTACAGCGATCTGGGTCAGGCCCATATCGTTTATGACCTGGCCAACGAAGACCTCAAGCGCACCAAGCAGATGCTCGACCTGAGCCAGCGTCGTTTGAGCTCGGGGATCGACAGCCAGTACCAGTTCCAGCAGACCCAAAGTCTGGAAGCCAGCTCCGAAGCCAGCCTGATCGACGCCGAAAAGCGCCTGAACAGCGCGAAAATCGCTCTGGCGGTACTGCTCGGCAAAGGCCCGGACCGCGGCAACGAAATCGCCCGGCCGAAAGTCCTGCAGGCCAGTGCCGTCGCTGTTCCATCTGTTCTGCCCGCGGAACTGCTCGGTCGTCGCCCGGATCTGGTCGCCGCGCGCTGGCGCGTCGAGGCCGCGAGCAAGGACATCGACTCGGCCAAGACCCGTTTCTATCCCAACTTGAACCTGTCGGCCTCCGCCGGTGCCGAATCGTTATTGGGTGACGCGATGTTCGGGTCCGCCAGTCGCTTCTTCAACATCGCGCCGACCCTTTCGCTGCCGATCTTCGACGGTGGCCGCTTGCGCGCCAACCTCGACGCGCGCGACGCCGACTACGACCTGGCCGTGGCGCAGTACAACAAAAGCCTGGTGAAAGCCCTGGGCGATGTCGGCGACACCATCAACCAGTTGCGTGACATCGGCCGGCAGATCGGCGCCCAGCAGCACGCGACCGAGATTGCCCAGGACTCTTACAACACCGTGGTCCAGCGTTACGGTTCCGGAATCGGCAACTACCTGGACGTGCTCAGCATCGAGCAGCAATTGCTGCAGGCCCAGCGTCAGCTGGCGACCCTGAATGCCGAGCAGATCGACCTGTCGATTCAACTGATGCAAGCGCTGGGTGGCGGCTTTCAGGGGCAGACCCTGACCGCAAGCAACGCCACCCCAGCCACCACGCACAACTAATTCAAGGTATTTGTCATGGCCACTGCCGAAAACACTCAAGCTCAAGACAACACCCCCGACACCGGCAATCCGCGCAAACGCAAAGTGATGCTGCTGGTGCTGGCCGTCGTGGTTGCCCTCGCCGGTGCCGGCGTCTGGGCGTATCACGAATTCATCGGTCGCTGGAACGAAAGCACCGACGACGCCTACGTCAACGGCAACGTCGTGGAAATCACCCCGCTGGTGACCGGCACCGTGGTCAGCATCGGCGCCGACGATGGCGATCTGGTCCACGAAGGTCAGGTACTGGTCAACTTCGACCCGAACGACGCCGAAGTCGGTCTGCAAAGTGCCCAGGCTAAACTGGCGCGCACCGTACGTCAGGTTCGCGGCTTGTACAGCAACGTTGACGGCATGAAAGCCCAGGTCAACGCGCAACAGGCGAACGTGCAGAAAGCCCAGGATAACTACAACCGCCGGAAAAACCTCGCCGCCGGCGGCGCGATTTCCCAGGAAGAACTGTCCCACGCTCGTGATGACCTGACCTCGGCACAAAACGCCCTGGCCAACGCCCAGCAGCAACTGAAAACCACCAGCGCGCTGGTGGATGACACCGTGGTTTCGTCGCACCCGGACGTGATGTCGGCCGCTGCCGATCTGCGCCAGGCCTACCTGACCAACGCTCGCAGCACCCTGATCGCGCCGGTCACCGGTTACGTTGCCAAACGCACCGTGCAACTCGGCCAGCGCGTGCAGCCGGGCACCGCGCTGATGGCGGTGATCCCGCTGGATCAGCTGTGGATCGACGCCAACTTCAAGGAAACCCAGCTGCGTGACATGCGCATCGGCCAACCGGTGGACATCGAATCCGACATCTACGGCAGTGACGTGAAATTCAGCGGCACCGTCGACAGCCTCGGCGCGGGCACCGGCAGCGCGTTCGCCCTGTTGCCGGCGCAGAACGCCACCGGTAACTGGATCAAGATCGTGCAGCGTGTACCGGTGCGGATCCACATCAACGCCGAAGAACTGGCCAAGCATCCGCTGCGCGTCGGTCTGTCGACCAATGTCGAGGTCAACCTGCACGACCAGAGCGGCCCGGTACTGGCGCAGCAACCGCCGCAACAGGCATCGTTCAGCACCAGCGTCTACGACCGTCAACTGGGCGAAGCCGACGCGATGATCGCGCAACTGATCCACGACAACAGCGCTGCAGTCAGCAAGACTGCGCAACGCTGATCCCTTTCCCTGTGGGAGCGAGCGTGCTCCGGGCGGCGTTCCGACGAAGGCGGTTTTCAATTCAACATCTTTGTTGGCTGAACAGCCGCTTTCGCGAGCAGGCTCGCTCCCACAAGGGCGGCTGCGTCTGTAAGGACGCAGTGCCAACCCGGCTTCATAGGATTCCCGATGAGCAATAACGCCTCTTTTTCGCCGCCCAGCCTGTTGCTCAGCACCATCGGCCTGTCGCTGGCGACCTTCATGCAAGTGCTCGACACCACCATCGCCAACGTGGCGCTGCCGACCATCTCCGGCAACCTCGGTGTGAGTTCGGAGCAGGGCACCTGGGTCATCACCTCGTTCGCCGTGAGCAACGCCATCGCGCTGCCGCTCACCGGCTGGTTGAGCCGGCGTTTCGGCGAGGTGAAGCTGTTCCTCTGGGCCACCATGCTGTTCGTGCTGGCCTCGTTCCTCTGCGGTATTTCCACCTCGATGCCCGAACTGATCGGTTTCCGGGTCCTGCAAGGGCTGGTGGCCGGGCCGCTGTACCCGATGACCCAGACGCTGTTGATCGCGGTGTATCCGCCCGCCAGGCGCGGCATGGCCCTGGCATTACTGGCGATGGTCACGGTGGTGGCGCCGATTGCCGGCCCGATTCTCGGCGGCTGGATCACCGACAGTTACAGCTGGCCGTGGATCTTCTTCATCAACGTGCCGATTGGCGTGTTCGCGGTGATGGTGGTGCGTTCGCAACTGGCGAAACGCCCGGTGGTCACCAGCCGTCAGCCGATGGATTACGTCGGGTTGATCACGCTGATCATCGGCGTGGGAGCCTTGCAGGTTATCCTCGACAAGGGCAATGACCTGGACTGGTTCGAGTCGAACTTCATCATCATCGGCGCGGCGATTTCGGTGATCGCCCTGGCGGTGTTCGTGATTTGGGAAATGACCGACCAGCATCCGGTGGTCAATCTGCGCCTGTTCGCCCACCGCAACTTCCGCATCGGCACGCTGGTGCTGGTGTTGGGTTACGCCGGGTTCTTCGGCATCAACCTGATCCTGCCGCAGTGGTTGCAGACCCAGATGGGCTATACCGCGACCTGGGCCGGCCTGGCGGTGGCACCGATCGGCATTCTGCCGGTAGTGCTGTCACCGTTTGTCGGCAAGTACGCGCACAAGTTCGACCTGCGCCTGCTGGCCGGGCTGGCGTTCCTGGCGATCGGACTGAGCTGCTTCATGCGTGCCGAGTTCACCAACGAAGTGGACTTCCAGCACATCGCGCTGGTGCAGTTGTTCATGGGGATTGGCGTGGCGCTGTTCTTCATGCCGACCCTGAGCATCCTGATGTCGGACCTGCCGCCAAGCCAGATTGCCGATGGCGCTGGTCTTGCGACGTTCCTGCGGACACTGGGTGGCAGCTTTGCGGCATCGTTGACCACCTGGATCTGGATTCGCCGGGCGGATCAGCATCATGCGTACATGAGTGAAAGCATCAGCACCTATGAGCCGGCAACCCGGGAAGCCCTGAATAATCTGGGCGGGGCGGGTAATCCGGCGTATGCGCAGCTTGATCATGTGCTGACGAGTCAGGCGTACATGCTTTCGACCGTGGATTACTTCACGCTGCTGGGGTGGGGGTTCATGGGGTTGATTCTGATTGTTTGGCTGGCCAAGCCGCCGTTTGCCGCTAAAGCAGGCCCTGCCGCCAGCGGTCACTGATCTGCAATCCGATCAAATGTGGGAGCGAGCCTGCTCGCGATAGCGATGAATCAGTCAACAGAAATGCTGAATGTGATACCGCAATCGCGAGCAGGCTCGCTCCCTCAATTGGACCTGTACTCAGTCAGTTGGCGGGTGCTGCCAGCTGTGGCGGCGGTGCGAAGTCGAACGGCGCCAACCCAAACCCGTTCTCATCCACCTGCAACGCCCAGCCCTGACGATCCCAGTCCCCCAGCACAATCCGTTTCGCCGCCTGATCGCCGATCTGCAACTTGTGGATGGCCGGGCGGTGGGTGTGCCCGTGAACCAGGGTTTTCACCCCGTATTCCTGCATGATCCGCGGAATTTCCTCCGGCGTGACATCGACGATGTCATTGGCCTTCATCCGCGTCTGCGCCCGGCTCTCACTGCGCAACTTGCGCGCAAGCTTGTGCCGGGTGCGCAACGGCAGGTTGCGCAGGATGAACAGGCTCAGCGGGTTGCGCAGGTAGCGGCGCAGCTTCATATAGGCTTCGTCGCGGGTGCACAGGCTGTCGCCGTGCATCAGCAGCACCGGTTCGCCGTAAAACTGCACGACACTCGGATCCTTCAACAGCGTGCAGCCGGCTTCCTTGCAGAAAGCCCTGCCGAGCAGGAAGTCGCGATTGCCGTGCATCAGAAAAATGGCCGTGCCGCTGTCGCTCAATTCGCGCAGGGCCTGGCAGATGGAACGCTGGAAAGGGGTCATGGCATCGTCACCGATCCATGCCTCGAAAAAGTCGCCCAGAATGTACAGCGCACTCGCCGAGCGGGCACGTCCGGCGAGCAAATCCAGAAACGCCCGGGTAATGTCCGGGCGCTCCTCTTCCAGATGCAAGTCTGAAATCAGCAATATCACGCTTCGATGATCTCGGCTTTCTCGATGATCACGTCGTCGCTTGGTACGTCCTGGTGGCCAGCCTTGGAGCCGGTCGAGACTTTCTTGATGCTGTCGACCACTTCAGTACCGGCGGTCACTTTACCGAATACCGCGTAGCCCCAGCCTTGAACGTTCTTGCCGCTGTGGTTCAGGAAGCTGTTGTCGGCCACGTTGATGAAGAACTGCGCGGAAGCCGAATGCGGCTCCATGGTGCGGGCCATGGCGATGGTGTACTTGTCGTTGGAAAGACCGTTGTCGGCTTCGTTCTGGATGCTTGGACGCTTGTCTTTCTTTTCCTTCATGCCTGGCTCGAAACCGCCGCCCTGGATCATGAAGTTACCGATGACACGGTGGAAAACGGTGTTTTCGTAGTGACCGGCTTTGACGTACTCGATGAAGTTGGCCACGGTGATCGGGGCTTTTTCAGCGTTCAGTTCGATGACGATGTCGCCATGGTTTGTTGTCAGTTTGACTTGGGTCATGGTCGCTGCTCTTTTTCAATGAAGCGTTTTATAAAGAATTCGTGGTCTTGGAGCCTCAAGCCCCGCAACCGGTTCAGCCTGATTCGGCCAAGGAGCGCAGTTTAGCGTGACAGGCGCGAAATTCGAGGCTGTTTTTCAATTGCCGGCGATTAAATGCATGCCTTTATAAGAGCCTGCTCTGTCAGGCCCTTGACAGCATCGGCTATGATAGCGGCTTTGTTTTGTCTGGCCCCCTTTGCGGCCGCGCACATGTAAGTCAAGGATCCTATGAGCAAGCCCACTGTCGACCCTACCTCGAATGCCAAGTCCGGCCCTGCCGTGCCGGTCAATTTCCTGCGGCCGATCATCCAGGCAGACCTGGACTCGGGCAAGCACACCCAGATCGTCACCCGTTTTCCGCCTGAGCCCAACGGCTACCTGCACATCGGCCACGCCAAGTCGATCTGCGTGAACTTCGGCCTGGCTCAGGAGTTCGGCGGTGTCACGCACCTGCGTTTCGACGACACCAACCCGGCCAAGGAAGACCAGGAATACATCGACGCGATCGAAAGCGACGTCAAATGGCTGGGCTTCGAATGGTCCGGCGAAGTGCGCTACGCCTCGCAATACTTCGACCAGTTGCACGACTGGGCCATCGAGCTGATCAAGGCCGGCAAGGCCTACGTCGACGACCTGACGCCTGAACAGGCCAAGGAGTACCGCGGCAGCCTGACCGAGCCGGGCAAGAACAGCCCGTTCCGCGACCGTTCGGTGGAAGAGAACCTGGACTGGTTCGCCCGCATGCGCGCCGGTGAGTTCCCGGACGGTGCCCGCGTGCTGCGCGCCAAGATCGACATGGCCTCGCCGAACATGAACCTGCGCGACCCGATCATGTACCGCATCCGCCACGCTCACCACCATCAGACCGGTGACAAGTGGTGCATCTACCCGAACTACGACTTCACCCACGGTCAGTCGGACGCCATCGAAGGCATTACCCACTCGATCTGCACCCTGGAGTTCGAAAGCCATCGTCCGCTGTACGAGTGGTTCCTCGACGCACTGCCGGTGCCGGCGCACCCGCGTCAGTACGAATTCAGCCGTCTGAACCTGAACTACACCATCACCAGCAAGCGCAAGCTCAAGCAACTGGTTGACGAGAAACACGTCAATGGCTGGGACGATCCGCGCATGTCCACGCTGTCGGGCTTCCGCCGCCGTGGCTACACCCCGGCGTCGATCCGCAGCTTCTGCGACATGATCGGCACCAACCGTTCCGACGGTGTGGTCGATTTCGGCATGCTCGAATTCAGCATCCGTCAGGACCTGGACGCCAACGCTCCGCGTGCCATGTGCGTGCTGCGTCCGTTGAAGGTCGTGATCACCAACTATCCGGAAGACCAGGTCGAGAACCTCGAACTGCCGCGTCATCCGCAGAAAGAAGAACTCGGTGTGCGCAAGCTGCCGTTCGCCCGTGAAATCTACATCGACCGCGATGACTTCATGGAAGAGCCGCCAAAAGGCTACAAGCGCCTGGAGCCGAACGGCGAAGTGCGTCTGCGCGGCAGCTACGTGATCCGTGCCGACGAAGCGATCAAGGACGCCGACGGCAACATCGTCGAGCTGCGTTGCTCCTACGATCCGGACACCCTGGGCAAGAACCCTGAAGGCCGCAAGGTCAAGGGTGTGATCCACTGGGTGCCGGCCGCTGCCAGCGTCGAGTGCGAAGTGCGTCTGTACGATCGCCTGTTCCGTTCTCCGAACCCGGAGAAGGCCGAAGACAGCGCGAGTTTCCTGGACAACATCAACCCTGACTCACTGCAAGTGCTGACCGGTTGTCGTGCTGAACCCTCGCTGGGCAATGCGCAGCCGGAGGACCGTTTCCAGTTCGAGCGCGAAGGCTACTTCGTCGCGGATATCAAGGACTCGAAACCAGGTCAGCCGGTATTCAACCGTACCGTGACCCTGCGTGATTCGTGGGGCCAGTGATCAAGTCTTAAGGAATGACCGTGCTTTCGATCTACAACACGCTCACCAAGAGCAAAGAAGTCTTCAAGCCGCTGGATGGCAACAAGGTGCGCATGTACGTCTGCGGGATGACCGTGTACGACTACTGCCACCTGGGCCATGGCCGCAGCATGGTCGCGTTCGACCTGGTGACCCGCTGGTTGCGGTTCAGCGGTTATGACCTGACCTACGTGCGCAACATCACCGACATCGACGACAAGATCATCAACCGGGCCAACGAGAACGGCGAGTCGTTCGAAGCGTTGACCGAGCGCATGATCGCGGCAATGCACGAAGACGAAGCGCGCCTGAACATCCAGAAGCCGGACATGGAGCCGCGCGCCACGGATCACATCCCTGGCATGCACGCGATGATCCAGACCCTGATCGACAAGGGTTTCGCCTACGCCCCGGGCAATGGCGACGTGTATTACCGCGTCGGCAAGTTCATGGGCTACGGCAAGCTCTCGCGCAAGAAGATCGAAGACCTGCGCATCGGTGCGCGGATCGAGGTCGACGAAGCCAAGGAAGATCCGCTGGACTTCGTGCTGTGGAAAGGCGTCAAGCCGGGTGAGCCGAGCTGGGAATCGCCGTGGGGCGCCGGGCGTCCGGGCTGGCACATCGAGTGCTCGGTGATGTCCACCTGCTGCCTGGGCGAGACCTTCGACATTCATGGCGGCGGCAGCGACCTGGAGTTCCCGCACCACGAAAACGAAATCGCCCAGAGCGAAGCGGCCACCGGCAAGACCTATGCCAACGCGTGGATGCATTGCGGCATGATCCGTATCAATGGCGAGAAGATGTCCAAGTCCTTGAACAACTTCTTCACCATTCGCGACGTGCTCGACAAGTACCACCCGGAAGTCGTGCGTTACCTGCTGGTGTCGAGCCACTACCGCAGCGCGATCAACTACTCGGAAGACAACCTCAAGGACGCCAAGGGCGCCCTGGAGCGTTTCTACCACGCGTTGAAAGGCCTGCCGAACGTGGCGCCGGCTGGCGGCGAAGCCTTCGTCGAGCGTTTCACCACGGTGATGAACGACGACTTCGGCACGCCGGAAGCCTGCGCGGTGCTGTTCGAGATGGTGCGTGAGATCAACCGTCTGCGCGAGAGCGATCTCGATGCGGCGGCCGGTCTGGCGGCACGCCTGAAAGAACTGGCCAGCGTGCTGGGTGTGTTGCAGCTCGAAGCCGATGACTTCCTGCAGGCCGGCGCCGAAGGGCGTGTCGATGCAGCCGAAGTCGAAGCGCTGATTGCTGCGCGTCTGGCGGCTCGTGCCGGCAAGGACTGGGCCGAATCCGACCGCATCCGCGACCAGCTAACCGCCATGGGCGTGGTGCTGGAAGACGGCAAGGGCGGCACGACCTGGCGTCTGGCTGACTGATTGCTGTGATTGGCTTCAAAACAAAACCCGCCTTGTGCGGGTTTTTGTTTTTCTGCTGTTCAAGTGGTGTTGCTTTTGCTCTGCGCGTAGGTCTTGATGTCTGGCGCGACCAACATGGGCTGCAGCCCTTGTAGCGGGATGCTGGTCAGCGACGTATATGGAAGGGAGAAATCATGGCAAACCACTATCGCGAACTCCTGACAACCCCCGGTGCAACGGGGTTGGTGCTCGCGAGCGCTATCGCGCGATTGCCGCAGGCGATGATCGGCATTGGCATCATTACCATGTTGGTGGAGCAAACCGGTATCTACTGGCTGGCCGGTGCAGTCGCCGGTACGTTCACCCTCGCCAATGCGCTGATCGGCCCGTACATCTCGAAACTCGTCGATCAGCGTGGCCAGAGCCGTGTGTTGCCCGTCGTGACGACTTTCAGCATCGGCATGTTGCTGGCGCTGATCTTTGCCGTTTATATGAGGGCGCCGGCGGCATTGCTTTTTGTGCTGGCTGCATTGGCGGGCACCATGCCGAGCATGCCGTCGATGATCCGTGCCCGCTGGACGCAACTGTTCCGGGGCAAGCCGCAGCTGCACACGGCGTTCTCTCTGGATACGGTGCTGACCGAACTCGCTTACATCATCGGCCCACCCTTGGCGATCGGATTGAGCGTGAGCCTTTTTGCCGAAGCCGGGCCGCTGGTCGCGGTCGGGTTGCTGGCCGTCGGGGTGACGGCGTTTGTCCTGCAGCGTCAGACCGAACCCAAGGTTGTTGTGGGCCATACGCGGCATACGGGTTCAACCCTGCTGATTCCCGGCGTTCCCACCATCGTGCTGGCGCTGTTGGCGATGGGGGCAATCGGAGGCTCGATCGATGTCGCCGTTGTCGCCTTCGCCAATGCGCAAGGCTGGCCTGCCTCAGCGACCTTCATCCTCGCCGCCTATGCGTTCGGCTCGCTGGTGGCGGGCCTGACGTTTGGTGCCTTGAGGGTTTCCCTGCCGATAGAGAAGCAGTTCTTTATCGGGATCCTGGTCACGGCCATCACAGGCGTATTGCCTCTGTTCTCACCGGACGTTTATGTCCTCTCGGCGATGCTGTTTATTGCCGGCATATCGTTTGCGCCAACGATGGTCGTGGTCATGAAGCTGGGGACGATCATCATCCCGCCGTCGAGGATTACCGAAGGGCTGACATGGATGACCACCGGCATCAGCATCGGCGTCGCCCTGGGAGGTTTGCTCTCGGGTCTGATCGTTGATGCTTTTGGCGCTCGGGCAGGTTTCGGTGTAGCCGTTTTCGCCGGGCTGGGGATGCTGATAGTGGTTCTGGCCGGGCTGCGTACCTTGGGTGCCGTATCAACGAGTGTTGAGCCGACCTGCCAGTAACCAGCGTTGTACGAAGGCACAAAAAACAAAACCCGCACCAGGCGGGTTTTGTTTTTTTGCGGCGGGCCTTAACTCAAGAGTCCGGTGCTGACCGCGACGATCAGGAAAACCCCCAGCACTGCGCGGTAAATCACGAATGGCCAGGTGGAGAACTTCTCCAGAAACCGCATCAGGCCCCAGATCGCGAAAAACGCCGAGATGCTGGCAATCACCAGACCGAAAATCAGGTGTGCCCAAGCTTGCGCCGGCAATTGCGCATGGAACAACACCCACAACTCCTTCAAACCCGCCAGCGCGATGGCCGGCAGCCCGAGCAGGAAGGAGAAGCGCGCCGCTTCCTCACGTTTGAAGTTGAGGAACAGCGCCGCCGTCAGCGTCGAGCCGGAGCGCGAAACGCCGGGAATCAGCGCCCCGATCTGAGCGATACCCACGATCAGCGCATCGCGCAGACGCATTTCGCCCACGGTACGGCGATGGCGACAGGTGAGTTCGGCGATGGCCAGCAGCACCGCCATCACCACGCAGGATATCCCGATCACCATCAAACCGCGCAATGGCGAGTTGCAAGCATTGAGCGTCGAGGACAAGGCGATGCCGGCAATACCAATGGGGATGGTCGCCAGCACGATGGCCACCGCGAGGATGAACCATTGATTGTTGAAATCCCGTTGTCGCACCGCCTCCAGACTGCCGGTCGCGACCTGTCTCACGTCGCGCCAGAAATAACTGACCACCGCCGCCAGCGCGGCCAGTTGCATGGCGGCGGAAAACGCCGAGCCGGGATCCGGCCAGCCGAGCAGGGCCGGAACGATGCGCATGTGGGCGGTGGAGGAAACGGGCAGCAATTCGGTGATGCCTTGAATGACGCCGAGGATGCCGATTTGCAGGTAATCCAGCGAGGCGAAGCCGATATCAAGGCCGGTAGAACAGATGTTGGTCAAAGAACTTACCCTGTGAGGATCAGGAAGAGGGGGGGCGAAAACCTGAAACATTTCGTCACAGTCTAGTCGGTGCGGTCAATGGGTGCAGTGAAGGGTTTTTTAGGGTGATCGGGCTGACGCCTTCGCGAGCAGGCTCGCTCCCACAAGGGATTGGTGTATGGCGCAGATCAAATGTGGGAGCGAGCCTGCTCGCGATTGACGGCGCAGCCGTCAGCCTTCAGCCTGGCGCAAGCGTTTATAAAGGGTATTGCGGCTTACCCCCAACCGCCGCGCCAGATGGGAAATATTGCCCCCGGCCGCCTGCAGTTCCCGATTCAACGCCTCGCTGTCGTTCAGGTCGATGCCCAACGGTTCTGGCGTATCCAGCGGCTCCATCTCCAGATCGACAAAAAAATCATCCGGCAAATGCTCGGGCTTTACCGGTTGCTCTTCGGCCATGGCCAGCGCCACCTGCATCACGCTGCTGACCTGACGCAGATTGCCCGGCCAAGGGTGGCGGTCGAACAACTCCAGCACTTCGCGGCTCAATCCCGCCCATTGCGTCGGTTCGCGATGTTGTTCCCACAACCGCTTGAACAACGCTTGTTTGTCACTGCGCTCGCGCAGCGGCGGCAATTCCAGGGTCAGGCCGCCGATGCGATAGTACAAATCTTCGCGAAAGCGCCCCAGTTGCACCTGTTCGCGCAACGAGCGGTTGGTGGCGGAGATGATCCGCAGATCCACCGGAAACAACTCGCTGCTGCCCACCGGTTGCACGCAACGTTCCTGCAATACCCGCAGCAGGCGGGCCTGGGTCGGCAGCGGCATGTCGCCGATTTCGTCAAGGAACAACGTGCCTTTGTCAGCCTTGCGGATCAGGCCGATGCTGCCTTTCTGGTTGGCGCCGGTGAACGCGCCTTTCTCGTAGCCGAACAGCTCGGACTCCACCAGTTCGGCGGGGATCGCTGCGCAGTTCACGGCGATGAACGCCTGTTTGCTGCGGGAGCTGGCCTGGTGCAGGGCTTTGACGAAGACTTCCTTGCCGACCCCGGTTTCTCCGTGGATCAACAGCGGAATGTCTTTTTCCAGCAGGCGCTCGGCCTGACGCACGGCTTTTTCCACGCGGCTGTCGCCGAAGTGCAGGGTGTTGAGGCTGATTGCCGCAGGTGGGACAGGTTTGGTTTCTTCGGCAAACACCCGCGCCTGAATCGGTGCCTGTTTAGGCCGCTTCAACACGCACTGGAATCGATTGCGCCCCGAGGTCTGCAAGGAAAACGGCAAACCGTCCGGCTGATTGAGCAACTCCAGCAACGACACCTTGAACAGACTCTCGACATTCACCCGCGACAAGCGCACGCCCAACAGATTGTCGGCCCGTCGGTTGGCCGACAGCACCTGACCGCTCTCATCGAAAATCAGCAGACCCGCCCATTGGCTGTCGAGGTTGTTCAACCCGGTGTTGAAGGTCAGTTGAAAGTGCTGGCCGTGGAACAGGTTGAGGATCAGCCGGTTCTCCACGGTCTGGCTCATCATCTTGACCATGCCGAGGGTATGGGAGGGCGGCAGGTAGCTGTCGCTGGACACATCGAGCACGGCGATGACCTTGCGCTCGGCGTTGAAAATCGGCGCGGCGGAACCGGTCATGAAACGGTTGGCTTTGAGGAAGTGCTCGTCGTGCTCGATATGCACCGCCTGCTCGCAGGCCAGCGCCGTGCCGATGGCATTGGTGCCGCTGGCGTGTTCCATCCAGCTCGCCCCGGCCTGAAACCCCCGCGCCAGATTCGGCTCGATAAAGCGCTGGGTGCCCCAGGACGTCAGCACCTGGCCCTGATTGTCGGCCAGCATGATCAGGCAATTGGAATTGCTCAGGATGTTCTCGTAGTACGGCAGCACTTCCTGATGGGTGGTCTGCACCAGCGAATGGTGACTGTCGAGCAACTGCGCGATACCGGAGGCGGGCAACTGGTCGAACGCCGGTGCACTTTGATGCTTGAGACCGAAGGCGCGGCAACGGGACCAGGAGTCCTGGACGATGGCTTCGTGGGAAAGCGGCGGGGCAGGTGCGGACATGGCAGTCAGCCTCTGAAAGCAGCGTTTTTATTATTGTTATGAGGCCCGTCGGGACCTGAAAAGCATCGATAGAGTGTTGTTCACTATTGTTCATTGTCAATCGTTGAACTGTTCAAATGTGTTCAGCAATGAAGGTGTTTTGCTAGCGTTTTCGGTGATTTTCGCGGCGAATCAACGGCTTGGGATTTCTGGCACGAATGTCGCTCTGTTGCACACGTCGCTTGACTCCAATAATAAAAAGGCCGAGCCATGTCACTCACCCTGGAGCACGTCAGCCGCACCGTCGAGGGCCAGACCTGGATCGACGATGCGAACCTGAAATTCGAAGCCGGATCCTTCAATGTCCTGCTCGGGCGCACGCTGTCCGGCAAGACCAGCCTCATGCGCCTGATGGCCGGTCTGGACAAGCCCGACAGCGGTCGCATCCTGATGAACGGCGTCGATGTCACCCAACGCCCGGTGCGTCTGCGCAACGTGTCGATGGTTTATCAGCAGTTCATCAATTACCCGACCATGACGGTGTTCGAGAACATCGCCTCGCCGTTGCGCCAGGCCGGGATCTCCAACGAGCAGATCCAGAGCAAGGTACAGGACACCGCGAAGATGCTGCGCATCGAGAAGTTTCTGAAGCGCTACCCACTGGAACTCTCCGGCGGCCAGCAACAGCGCACCGCCATGGCCCGGGCGTTGGTGAAAGATGCCGAGCTGATCCTTTTCGATGAGCCGCTGGTCAACCTCGACTACAAACTGCGCGAAGAACTGCGCCAGGAAATGCGTGAGCTGTTCAAGGCGCGCCACACCATTGCCATCTACGCCACCACCGAGCCTAACGAAGCGCTGGCACTGGGCGGCACCACCACCATTCTTCATGAAGGTCGGGTGATCCAGAGCGGTCCGTCGACCGAGGTCTATCACCAGCCGCAAACGGTGCTGGCGGCGGAATTGTTCTCCGAGCCGCCGATCAACCTGATGCCGGGGCGCATCGCCGGCAACGAAGTGAGTTTCGCCAACTTCGTGCACTTCCCGTTGAACGTCGATCTGCGGCCGGTGGGCGAGGGCGAGTTCCGTTTCGGTGTGCGTCCGAGCCATATCTCGCTGGTGCCGAGCAACGACGACGATCTCGAATTGGCGGTGACCGTCGAGGTGGCGGAAATCAGCGGTTCGGAAACCTTCCTGCACGTGCGCAACGAGCATTTCCTGCTGGTGCTGCACTTGCCCGGGGTTCACGAATACGACGTCGATGCGCCGATCCGCATCTATATCCCGACTCATAAACTGTTTGTGTTCGATGCGCAGGGCCGTCTGGTGCAGGCACCGGGCCGGCGTGTGGCGAGGGTTGCCTGATGGCCGAAATTCGTTTGCAGCACCTCGCCCACAGTTACAGCAAATCCCCGAGCGGGTCCGAGGATTACGCGATCCGCGAGATGGACCACATCTGGGAGCAGGGCGGCGCCTACGCCTTGCTCGGGCCGTCTGGTTGCGGCAAGTCGACCTTGCTCAACATCATTTCCGGCCTGCTCAGCCCTTCCCAGGGGCATGTGTTGTTCGACGGCAAAGCGGTCAACGACCTGACCCCGGAGAAGCGCAACATCGCTCAGGTTTTTCAGTTTCCGGTGGTCTACGACACCATGACGGTGTTCGACAACCTGGCCTTCCCTCTGCGCAATCAGGGTATGGCCGAGGCCAAAGTGCATAGCAAGGTGCAGGAAATCGCCGAAGTCCTCGATCTGCAAAACTTGCTTGGCAAGAAAGCGCGCAACCTCACCGCCGACGAAAAACAGAAAGTCTCCATGGGCCGTGGGCTGGTGCGCGACGATGTGTCGGCAATTCTCTTCGATGAGCCGCTGACAGTGATCGACCCGCACCTGAAATGGAAATTGCGGCGCAAGCTCAAGCAGATCCACGAGCAGTTCAACATCACCATGGTCTACGTCACCCACGATCAGCTGGAGGCCTCGACCTTCGCCGACAAGATCGCGGTGATGTACGGCGGCCAGATCGTCCAGTTCGGCACACCCCGGGAATTGTTCGAACGGCCGAGCCACACCTTTGTCGGCTACTTCATCGGTAGCCCCGGGATGAATCTGATCGAGGTGCAGCCGCAACCGGGCGGCGTCGGTTTCAATTCGACCCATCTGCCGCTGTCCGACGCCCTGCAGCGCCATATCGAACACGGGCAATGGAAAAATCTGAAGGTCGGCATCCGCCCCGAGTTCATTCATGTGTGGGACGAGCCGTTCGATGACGCGATGCAGGCGCGGGTCGTACACGTCGAAGACCTTGGCACCTACAAGATCATGACCCTGGATCTGGACGGCGCACCGCTGAAAGTGCGTCTGGCCGAAGACAAACCGGTGCCCCAGGGCACGGCGTACATCAGTTTTCCGGCGCAGTGGCTGATGGTCTATGCCGATGAATTCCTGCTCGAAGCCAGCGAAGAGGTGCAGCCATGAACAAGGTGCAGAACAACAAGGCGTGGTGGCTGGTGTTGCCGGTGTTTCTGCTGGTGGCCTTCAGTGCGGTGATTCCGATGATGACCGTGGTCAATTACTCGGTGCAGGACATTTTCGATCAGTCCAGCCGCTATTTCGTCGGCGCTGACTGGTACAAGCAGGTGCTGCTTGATCCGCGTCTGCATGACTCGTTGCTGCGCCAGTTCATCTATTCGGCGTGCGTGCTGCTGATCGAAATTCCGCTGGGAATCGCCATCGCCCTGACCATGCCGACCAAGGGCCGCTGGTCATCGGTGGTGCTGATCGTGTTGGCGATTCCGCTGCTGATTCCATGGAACGTGGTCGGCACCATCTGGCAGATCTTCGGCCGCGCCGACATTGGCCTGATGGGATCGAGCCTGAACGCCATGGGCATCAGCTACAACTACGCGGCCAACACCATGGACGCCTGGGTCACGGTGCTGGTGATGGACGTGTGGCACTGGACGTCGCTGGTGGCGCTGCTGTGTTTCTCCGGGCTGCGGGCGATTCCCGATGTGTATTACCAGGCGGCGCGGATCGACCGGGCTTCGGCCTGGGCGGTGTTCCGCCACATCCAGTTGCCCAAGCTGAAGAGCGTGCTGCTGATCGCGGTGATGCTGCGCTTCATGGACAGCTTCATGATCTACACCGAGCCTTTCGTGCTCACCGGCGGCGGGCCGGGCAATGCCACGACCTTTCTGAGTCAGACCCTGACCCAGATGGCCGTAGGCCAATTCGACCTGGGGCCAGCGGCGGCGTTTTCGCTGGTGTATTTCCTGATCATCCTGCTGGTGTCCTGGCTGTTCTATACCGCCATGACCCACAGCGACGCCAACCGCTGAGGCCCGGCCATGAGCAAGAGAAAAGTGATCCCGTTGCTGCTCTACATCCTGTTCCTGCTGGTGCCGATCTACTGGCTGCTGAACATGTCGTTCAAGAGCAACACCGAAATCCTCGGAGGCCTGACGCTGTTTCCCCAGGACTTCACGCTGCACAACTACAAGGTGATCTTCACCGATCCGAGCTGGTACACCGGTTATCTCAACTCCCTGTATTACGTGAGCCTGAACACGGTGATTTCCCTGAGCGTGGCATTGCCGGCGGCCTATGCGTTTTCCCGTTACCGCTTTCTTGGTGACAAGCACCTGTTCTTCTGGCTGCTGACCAACCGCATGGCGCCGCCGGCGGTGTTCCTGCTGCCGTTCTTTCAGCTGTATTCGTCGATTGG
Organism: Pseudomonas sp. 91RF; assembly: GCF_003576265.1. Taxonomy (NCBI): domain Bacteria; kingdom Pseudomonadati; phylum Pseudomonadota; class Gammaproteobacteria; order Pseudomonadales; family Pseudomonadaceae; genus Pseudomonas; species Pseudomonas sp. 91RF. The sequence goes on along the minus strand of NZ_QWFC01000039.1, from coordinate 45,995 downwards.
TCTGTTCGACACCCACATTGCGGTGGCGCTGGCGCATTGCCTGTTCAACGTGCCGCTGGCGGTGTGGATTCTCGAAGGGTTCATGTCCGGCGTGCCCAAGGAAATCGATGAAACCGCCTACATCGACGGCTACAGCTTTCCCAAGTTCTTCGTGAAGATTTTCATCCCGCTGATCGGTTCCGGCATCGGCGTGACGGCATTTTTCTGCTTCATGTTTTCCTGGGTCGAACTGTTGCTGGCGCGCACGCTGACCTCGGTGAATGCCAAGCCGATCGCGGCGGTGATGACGCGCACGGTGTCGGCGTCCGGCATCGACTGGGGCGTGCTGGCGGCGGCGGGGGTGCTGACCATCCTGCCGGGCATGCTGGTGATCTGGTTTGTTCGCAACCACGTGGCCAAGGGCTTTGCCCTGGGCCGGGTCTGAGGAACTGATGATGGAATGGATGAGCTGGACCGTCCCGACGGCGGCGTTTTTCATCGTGATTGGCTTGATCCTGGTGGGCATGACCACCTGGGAGCTGCGCTCGCCGAGCATCCTGCGGCGAGGGTTTCTGCCGATTGCCACCACCCGTGGCGATCGCTTGTTCATCGGTCTTCTCGGCAGTGCCTACCTGCACCTGCTGGTGATCGGCGTAACCGACTGGAGCATCTGGGTGGCGTCCGCGTTGTCCCTGGTGTGGCTGTTGGCTGTGATGCGTTGGGGCTAGTCGAATCGCTCGGCAATGTTGCTCCAGAACTTAAACAGGAGGTCTCTATGTTCGACAAAAACAATAAGCTGCGACATAGCATTTCATTGGCAGCCATGCTGGCACTCAGCGGTTTGAGCGCATCCGCCTGGGCCGATGCCTACGAGGACGCGGCAAAAAAATGGATCGGCGCCGAGTTCAAGCCGTCGACCCTGACACCGGAGCAGCAACTCGAAGAACTAAAGTGGTTCATCAAAGCCGCCGAGCCGTTTCGCGGGATGGACATCAAGGTCGTCTCGGAAACCCTGACCACCCACGAATATGAATCCAAGGTGCTGGCCAAGGCCTTCAGCGAAATCACCGGGATCAAGCTGACCCACGACCTGCTGCAGGAAGGCGACGTCGTGGAAAAGATGCAGACGGTGATGCAATCGGACAAGAACATCTATGACGGCTGGGTCAACGACTCGGACCTGATCGGTACGCACTTTCGCTACGGCAAGACCGAGTCGATCACCGACCTGATGGCCAACGAAGGCAAGAACTTCACCTCGCCGACCCTCGACATCAAGGACTTCATCGGCATCTCCTTCACCACCGCGCCGGACGGCAAGATCTATCAATTGCCCGACCAGCAATTTGCCAACCTGTACTGGTTCCGCGCCGACTGGTTCGAACGCGCCGACCTGAAGGCCAAGTTCAAGGAAAAGTACGGTTATGACCTGGGCGTGCCGGTGAACTGGTCCGCCTATGAAGACATCGCCAAATTCTTCAGTGAAGACGTCAAGGAAATCGACGGCAAACGCATCTACGGGCACATGGACTACGGCAAGAAAGACCCGTCGCTGGGCTGGCGCTTCACCGATGCCTGGTTCTCCATGGCCGGTGGCGGCGACAAGGGCCTGCCCAACGGTTTGCCGGTGGACGAGTGGGGCATCCGCGTCGAGGACTGCCACCCGGTGGGTTCCAGCGTGACCCGTGGCGGCGATACCAACGGCCCGGCAGCGGTGTTCGCCACGACCAAGTACGTGGACTGGCTCAAGGCCTACGCGCCACCGGAAGCGGCGGGCATGACCTTCTCCGAGTCCGGCCCGGTGCCGTCCCAGGGCAACATTGCCCAGCAGATCTTCTGGTACACCGCGTTCACCGCCGACATGACCAAACCGGGCCTGCCCGTGGTCAACGCCGACGGCACGCCGAAATGGCGGATGGCGCCGTCGCCACGCGGACCGTACTGGGAAGAGGGCATGAAACTGGGTTATCAGGACGTGGGTTCCTGGACCTTCATGAAATCCACGCCTGAGAAACAGAAACTCGCGGCCTGGCTGTACGCGCAGTTCGTGACCTCGAAAACCGTGTCGCTGAAGAAAACCATCGTCGGCCTGACGCCGATCCGCGAGTCGGACATCAACTCGCAAGCCATGACCGACCTGGCACCGAAACTCGGTGGTCTGGTCGAGTTCTACCGCAGCCCGGCCCGGGTGCAATGGACGCCGACCGGCACCAACGTGCCGGACTACCCACGTCTGGCACAACTGTGGTGGAGCCACATCGCCGAAGCCGCCAGTGGCGACAAGACCCCGCAACAGGCGCTCGACGGCCTGGCCAAGGATCAGGACGCGATCATGACCCGTCTGGAACGCTCCAAGGCCCAGGCCACCTGCGCCCCGAAAATGAACCCCGAGCGCGATGCGCAATACTGGTTCGACCAACCGGGTGCACCGAAGCCGAAACTGGCCAACGAGAAACCGAAAGGCGAGACCGTGAGCTACAACGAACTGCTCAAGTCGTGGGAGGCGGCGCGCAAATAAGCGTTTTTGCGGGGCGGAACGGCACCTTCGGGTGCCGTTTTTTTCAGCACTCGATTTCACGTTTCACCGCCCGGCGCACGGTTTTGAGGATGGCGCTTTCGAAGGCGTTGTGCCCGGCATGCAGCAAACGGCAGTGAATGTTCATACGTTGCCTGAGCCAGCGCACGCTGGCCATGCCGAAGGTATCGCGGATGCCCTGGATCAGCAGGGTATTGTCGTCGAGGGTCAGCTTCTGGTCCCTTGGCTGGAAGAAATAGCCTTGAAGGTGGTAATGCAATTCCAGACGGATGGCGAGTACCGCTTCCTGATCGACGAAGCTCTCCAGTGTGCCGGGGCAAATCGTCTGGCCCGTGCGGCGCAGAACAGCATTCAGCCATTCGATGGCGGCGACGCGCTGTTGCAACGGGCAGCCTTCGCCGAGTATCCGGAAGATGTCCCTGGCGCGATGGCGTGACACGGTTTGCGGCAGTTGTGCCGGCCCCTCATTGAGTGCCCGGTCGTACGCCCGGACATTGGCTGTAAAAGGTACGAAAACCGAAACCAGCGTGGTTTTCAGCAGGTGCTGCGGATAGCGTTGCTGGTACTGGATTGCCAGCCAACTGCCCCACGAAACGCCGAGCACACTGATCTTTTCGAAGCCGAAATGCTGGCGCAGAGCGTCGATGTCTTCGACACACAGGCCTGTGGTGTTGTCGCGCAATTCGCCGTAAGGCGTCGAGCGCCCGCAACCGCGCTGGTCAAACAGGATGATGTCGAAACGGCGCAGGTCGAAGAATTCCAGGTGATGGCGGCTGATTCGTCCGCCGGGGCCTCCATGCAGGAAAAACACCGGTTCGCCTCCAGTGATTCCATGCCGTTCCCAATAGAGTTGATGACCATCGTCGGTCGGGTAAAAGCCTCTGCCTTGCAGGGAAAAGGTCATGCTGAGTCGGCCGTCAGGTGATAACTGGTTTATGGATCGGATTTGTGTTCATGCATCCAATGGCGCTCATGGTGTGTGCTTCCTGGTTGTCTGGTGAGTGAACGGTTTCAAGCAGGAGCCGAATCTAGAAGCACTGCGATGATGAGGTCAAAGATGTCCGGAGGTTTCCATCCGCGGTTTTCGGGGGCACCGAAATACGTACTGACAAATCGTGATTGGACACGCCACGACCGACACAAAGGCTTGTTTTAGTGGGGTAGTACGGGGTGGCTGAACGCGAGCGAAGCGACGATGCATTAGTTTTCAACAAAGTTTTGTTTCATGCCTTCGTCAGACGTTTCATCGCAAGGTCGAAGCAAATTCGCACTGATGGATTTGCGCAGGTTTTTGGCGGATGTGTGCGGTGATTTTTCCGATGGAGATTGAGAAAACACCGCACAAATCTGCTTGAAGGTTTTAGTGCTTTTCCGCAAACACGGGAAACACCAGACTGAAAACCGTCATCGCTCCCGGACGGCTCTGCACCTGTGCGGTGCCCGAATGCAGGCTCATGATCGAGCGCACGATGGCCAGCCCCAGCCCGGTGCTGCCCTGCGAGCGGGTGCGGCTGCTGTCGACCCGGTAGAAACGGTCGAACAGATGTGGCAAGTGCTGCGCTTCGATACCCGCACCGGGATTGCTCACCCGCAGCGCCACTTGTGTCGGTGACTGTTCAATGAACAGCGAAACGGTTTTGCCGGGCGGGCAGTGGCGCAGGGCATTGGACAGCAGGTTCGATATCGCCCGCTGGATCATCAAACGGTCGCCCGACACCCGGGCGCTGCCGACCACCTTCAAATGAATCTGCTTGTCCTGCGCCGAGAGGGAAAACAGGTCGGCCACCCGTAACGCCTCCTCCTCCAGCGCAATCGGCTCGAACGACGCGTGCGCCATCGGCTGACTGGCCTGGGCCAGAAACAGCATGTCCGAGACAATCCGCGCGACGCGCTCCAGTTCCTCGGTGCACGACACCAACACGTCCTTGTAGTCCTCGACCGTACGCTTGCGCGAGAGCGTGACCTGCGCCTTGCCCATCAGGTTGTTGATCGGCGTACGCAGTTCATGGGCCAGATCATCGGAGAACTGCGACAGTTGCTGCACGCCGCTGTCCAGGCGATCGAGCATGACGTTGATGCCCTGCGCCAGTTCACTCAGTTCCTGAGGCATGTTCACCACTGAAAGCCGGTGGTCGAGGTCCTGGGTGGTCACCCGGGCCGCCACCTTGCGAAACTCGCGCAGCGGCGCCAGTCCACGCTGTACCGCGCCCCAGGCGGTAAGGCCGATGAACACCAACAGCAACGGCAAGGCCATCAGCGTCGAGCGCAAATAGGCGCTGAGCAGGGCCTGATCGTGGGCATTGTCCATCGACAACAGCACCGGCACGTTGCTGCCGTCCTTCAGGCGAATCAGCTTCGAGGCGGTAAGAAATTTCGCACCTTCATCATCGACGCTGTCGGTGTAGATCAACTGATCGGTCGTCGCCCGCACCGCTTTCAATTCGATCCGTGGGTCCGTCAATCCCGAGCCGGACTTGAGCAATGGCGAGCGCAAATTGCCCCGGTCATAAATCGTCAGCGTGAGGTTGTCATGCCCCATGACCTGATCGAGCAGAATGTGCGGCTTGCCACTGACTTCATTGGCATCAACGTACAGCGACAGGCTGTGTTCCACCTGCGCCATCTTCTTTTCCAGGCTGTCCCGGGACAACGCGTTCAGTTCATGGGTCAAGGCGAAATACGCGAGGATCGCCAGAAACACCACCAGCAGCGCGCCGAGAATGCTGACGGTCAGACCCAATCGCAGAGACAGGCTGGCCGGCTTCATTCCCGGGCCTCCAGCACATAGCCGACGCCGCGCAGGGTGTGGATCAGCTTGCTGTCGAACGGGTCGTCGATCTTCGCTCGCAAGCGGCGGATCGAGACCTCGACCACGTTGGTGTCGCAGTCGAAATTCATGTCCCACACCAGCGAGATGATCTGGGTGCGAGTCAGCACTTCACCGGACTGGCGCATCAGCAGGTGCAGCAGGGCGAACTCCTTGGTGGTCAGGTCGATGCGCTGCGTGCCGCGAAACGCCCGGTGACGGCCCGGATCGAGTTCCAGATCAGCCACTTTGAGCACCTGCGGTACCGGGATGTTTTCGCTGCGACGCATCAGGGTGCGCACCCGGGCCAACAGTTCGGGGAACTCGAACGGCTTGACCAGATAGTCGTCGGCGCCCAGATCCAGCCCCCGGATCTTGTCCGCCAGCCGGCCGCGTGCGGTGAGCATCATCACCCGGGTGGAGTGAGTACGACGCAGTTGTTCAAGCACGCTCCAGCCGTCGAGTTCCGGCAGATTCACATCCAGAATGATCAGGTCATAAACCTGTTGTTGCGCCAGGTGCAAACCGTCAGCGCCGTTAACGGCGTGGTCAACGATATAACCACTTTCGGTCAGTCCCTGATGCAAGTATTCGGCAGCTTTAAGCTCGTCCTCGACGACAAGGATTTGCATGATCTTTCACCACTTTTATTCAATGGATATTTAATTAAGGTGGCCAGGAAAGTTGTTGTTTTTGTAAAGTCTTCCGGACGGTTTCAGTTACTGGATGGCGTGCAAGGTAAAGGCTGTAGTGGCTACAGAGTCAACGTATAAGCCCTTTAAAACGGCCGTCCGCGACAGCCTGTCGCAGCAGGAAAGCGGTTTTTTCATGACTTCGATTTCGGCAAGTGCTGTTCGGCAGATAACTAATGTGTATTTGTTTCCATGTGTTGCTACAACGCCATTCGAATCCGGAATCCTAGAGCAAAACAACTTCGATGAACGGTTGATAACGGATTTGTAATTTTCCAGTCACCTTGTCGATAAGTTCAAAACCCTACCGTGGCGCAATCAAAGATTCTTGATTAAAGGAAGTCTTCCATTGCCCGGTTTAATAGAACGGACGGCGCGCTCACGCCTGAAAAAAACCGCCTGCGGCCTCTTGTTGCTGGCCTGTACAGGTCTTGCCAGTGCATCGACCCTGACCCTCGATCAGGCCCTGCAAACCGCCTTCGCCGGTAACCCGGACCTGGCGGCCGCACAGTGGGAAATCGGCATTGCCGAAGGTGACCGCAAACAGGCGGGCCTGATCCCCAACCCCGAGGTTTCGTGGGAGGCCGAAGACACCCGGCGCCAGTCGCGCACCACCACGGTGATGCTCAGTCAGCCGATCGAGCTGGGCGGCAAGCGTGGCGCGCGGACCGATGTGGCGAGCCGTGCGCAGGATGCCGCCGGTATCGAGCTGGAGCGCAAGCGCAACACCTTGCGCGCCGATGTAATTCAAGCGTTCAACGGTGCGCAAACGGCGCAGCAACGTTTGCAACTGAGCCGCCAGTCACTGCAACTCGCCGAGCACGGCTTGCGTGTGGCCCAAGGGCGGATCGAGGCGGGCAAGTCATCGCCGGTGGAAGGCACGCGGGCGCAAGTGCAACTCTCGGAAGTGCGCCTGGAGCTGAGCCGCGCCGAGCGCGATCAGGCCAATGCGTACCAGCAACTGGCGCAGGTCATGGGCGCACCGTTGCCGACTTCGACCACGGTGCAAAGCGCTGCTCAAAGCCTGCCCGGCGTACCGCCACCCACCCGTTTGCTCGAGCGTCTGAATGAAACGGCGGAGCTGCGTCTGGCGAAATTGCAGATCGATCAGCGCGAGGCGTCTCTGGGACTGGAGAAGTCCCAGCGGATTCCCGATCTCACCGTCAGCATCGGCAGCCAGTACAGCGAAACCGAGCGCGAGCGGGTCAACGTGGTCGGGCTGTCGATGCCGATTCCGCTGTTCAACCGCAATCAGGGCAATGTGCTGGCGGCGGCGCGGCGTGCCGATCAGGCACGGGACCTGCGCAACGCCACCGAACTGCGCCTGCGCACGGAAATCCAGACCACCCTTGAGCAGTGGCAGACCGCCAACGGCGAAATCCAGGCGTTCGACCGGACCATCCTGCCCGCCGCTCAAAGTGCGTTCGACAGCGCCACTCGCGGATTCGAAATGGGCAAGTTCGGCTTCCTCGACGTGCTCGACGCTCAGCGCACGCTGATCAGCGCCCGCACCCAATACATCCAGGCGGTAAGCGAGGCGACCGACGCCCGGGTCCGCATCGAACGCATTTTCGGCGACCTCGGCGTCAACCGTTGAATTTCAATTTTCTGATCACTGCGCGACGGCACGGCGCAGAGGAGTTTCCATGGATAAAAAACTGATCGTGGTCGCTGCGGCGACCTTGGCGTTGGGCATTGGTATCGGCTCGATGTGGGCGGGCAACGCGGGCATCGATGCGCATGCTGATGAAGCCTCCGAGCATGCGGATCACGCTGACGAAGGCGAGCATGGCGAAGAAGGACACATCGAATTGGCGGCGGAGCAGATCACGGCGGCGGGGATTCAACTGGCTGAAGCGAAGGCGCAGCGCATCAATCTTGGCTTGCCGTTCCCCGGCGAAGTGCGTTTCGACGAGGATCGCACCGCCCATGTGGTGCCACGTGTACCGGGGGTGGTCGAGTCGGTGTCGGTCAATCTCGGGCAGTCGGTGAAGAAGGGCCAGTTGCTGGCCGTGATCGCCAGTCAGCAGATTTCCGATCAGCGCAGCGAGCAGGCAGCCGCGCAACGCCGTCTGGCCCTGGCCCGCACGACGTTCGAACGCGAGAAGAAACTGTGGCAGGACAAGATCTCCGCCGAACAGGATTTCCTCCAGGCGCGCCAGGCCCTGGAAGAGGCTGAAATTGCCGTGAGCAACGCCCGGCAAAAGATCAGTGTACTCAGCGGCAGCGTGGTCGCCACCGGCGGCAATCGCTATGAACTGCGGGCGCCGTTCGACGGCGTGGTGGTGGAAAAACACCTGACGCCGGGGGAAGTGGTCGATGAAACCACGGCGGCTTTCACGCTCTCGGACTTGTCGCGGGTGTGGGTCACCTTCGGGGTTTCAGCGAAGGATCTGAACAAGGTGCAAGTGGGCAAACCCGTCACCGTCAGCGCGGCGGAGCTGAATGCTGAAGTCAGCGGCACCGTGGCTTACGTCGGCAGCCTGCTCGGCGAACAGACCCGTACCGCGACCGTGCGCGTCACCCTGGAAAACCCGCAAGGCTCATGGCGCCCCGGGCTGTTTGTCACCGCGCTGGTCGCCACCGACAGCCGTCAGGCCAAGGTCGCCGTACCGGAAACCGCGATCCAGACCGTCGAGGACAAACCCACGGTATTCGTGCGTACCGACGACGGCTTCAAGGCGCAAGCGGTGGAGCTGGGCAGTCGCGCGGCGGGGCAGGTGGAAGTCACCGCCGGACTGGAACCGGGCGTGCAAGTCGCCAGCGCCGGCAGCTTCGTCCTCAAATCGGAGCTGGGCAAAGCCTCGGCCGAGCACAGTCATTAATCGCGGAAGACTCCCATGTTCGAACGCCTGATCCAGTTTGCCATCGAGCAGCGCATCATCGTGCTGCTCGCCGTTCTGCTCATGGCCGGCCTCGGCATCGCCAGTTACCAGAAACTGCCGATCGACGCCGTGCCCGATATCACCAACGTCCAGGTGCAGATCAACACCGGCGCGGCCGGTTTTTCGCCGCTGGAAACCGAACAGCGCATTACGTTCCCGATTGAAACCGCGATGGCCGGCCTGCCGGCGCTGGAGCAGACCCGCTCGCTGTCGCGCTCGGGGTTGTCCCAGGTCACGGTGATCTTCAAGGACGGCACCGATCTGTTCTTTGCCCGGCAATTGGTCAACGAGCGTTTGCAGTCCGCCAAGGAGCAGTTGCCCGAGGGCGTGGAAGCGGTGATGGGGCCGATTTCCACCGGGCTTGGCGAGATATTTCTGTGGACGGTCGAGACGAAGGAAGGCGCGCTGAAGGACGACGGCACGCCCTACACGCCGACCGATCTGCGGGTGATCCAGGACTGGATCATCAAGCCGCAACTGCGCAACGTCCCCGGCGTGGCCGAGATCAACACCATCGGCGGCTTTGCCAAGGAGTACCAGATTGCCCCCGATCCGAAAAAACTTGCGGCCTACAAGCTGACCCTCACCGATCTGGTGACGGCGCTGGAGCGCAACAACGCCAACGTCGGCGCCGGCTACATCGAACGCAGCGGCGAGCAATTGCTGATTCGCGCACCGGGGCAAGTGGCGAGCACCGAGGACATTGCCAACATCGTCATGGCCAACGTCGACGGCACGCCGATCCGGATCAAGAACGTCGCTACCGTAGATATTGGCCGCGAACTGCGCTCTGGCGCCGCCACGGAAAATGGCCGTGAAGTGGTACTCGGCACGGTGTTCATGCTGATCGGTGAAAACAGTCGCACCGTCTCCCAGGCCGTCGCCGCCAAGCTCGAACAGATCAACAAATCCTTGCCCGATGGCGTGATCGCGGTGCCGGTGTACGACCGCACGCATCTGGTCGACAAAGCGATCGCCACGGTGAAGAAGAACCTCGTCGAAGGCGCGATTCTGGTCATCGCGATCCTTTTCCTGTTCCTCGGCAATATCCGCGCCGCGCTGATTACCGCGATGGTGATTCCGCTGTCGATGCTGTTTACATTCAGCGGTATGTTCAGCAACAAGGTCAGCGCCAACCTGATGAGCCTTGGTGCGCTGGACTTCGGCATCATCGTCGACGGCGCAGTGGTGATCGTCGAAAACACCCTGCGACGACTGGCCCATGCGCAGCAGCATCACGGACGACTGCTGACGCGATCCGAGCGCTTCCATGAAGTGTTTGCCGCGGCGAAAGAGGCGCGGCGCCCGCTGATTTTCGGTCAGTTGATCATCATGGTCGTGTACCTGCCGATCTTCGCCCTGAGTGGCGTCGAAGGGAAAATGTTCCACCCGATGGCGTTCACCGTGGTTATCGCGTTGCTGGGCGCCATGCTCTTGTCCGTCACTTTTGTGCCTGCGGCGATTGCGCTGTTCGTGACCGGCAAGGTCAAGGAAGGAGAGGGCGTGGTGATGCGCGGCGCACGTCGCGTGTATGCACCGGCGCTGAACTGGGTGATGTCGCATCGTGCTGTGGCGGTCGGCGCGGCGCTGGGTGTGATCGTGCTCAGTGGCGTGGTCACCAGCCGCATGGGCAGCGAGTTTGTGCCGAGTCTCAGCGAAGGCGATTTTGCCTTGCAGGCGTTGCGCGTGCCGGGCACCAGTCTGACGCAATCGGTGGATATGCAGCAGCGACTGGAAACGCTGATCCTCAATAAAGTGCCGGAAGTCGAGCGCGTGTTCGCCCGCACCGGCACGGCGGAAATCGCCTCCGACCCGATGCCGCCGAACATCTCCGACAGCTACGTGATGCTCAAACCGAAAGACCAATGGCCGGACCCAGGCAAGTCCCGCGAAACCCTGATGGCCGAACTGCAACAGGCCGCCGCGACGCTGCCGGGAAGCAACTATGAACTGTCGCAGCCGATTCAGTTGCGCTTCAACGAACTGATCTCCGGCGTGCGCAGCGATGTGGCGGTGAAGGTGTTCGGCGATGACATGGACGTGCTCAACGCCACGGCGGCGAAGATTGCCGCCGCGATGCAGAAGGTCAACGGCGCGTCCGAGGTCAAGGTCGAGCAAACCACCGGGCTGCCGGTGCTGACCATCAACATCGACCGCGACAAGGCGGCGCGCTACGGGCTCAACGTCGGCGATGTGCAGGACACCATTGCGGTGGCTGTCGGTGGGCAGAAGGCCGGGACGATGTATGAGGGCGACCGGCGCTTCGACATGGTGGTGCGACTGTCCGACGCGATGCGCAAGGATATCGAAGGGTTGTCGGCGCTGCTGATTCCGGTACCGGCGGCGGGTGGTGAGGCGGCCCGTCAGATCGGTTTCATTGCGCTCAAGGATGTCGCCAGCCTCGATCTGGTGCTGGGGCCGAATCAGGTCAGCCGCGAGAACGGCAAGCGACTCGTGATCGTCAGCGCCAACGTGCGTGGGCGTGACATCGGATCGTTCGTCGCCGAGGCGGGCGAAGTGATCGAGCGCGATGTGCAGGTGCCGGCGGGGTACTGGACCACCTGGGGTGGGCAGTTCGAGCAACTGCAATCGGCGGCCAAGCGTTTGCAGATCGTGGTGCCGGTGGCGTTGCTGCTGGTGTTCGGGTTGCTGTTCATGATGTTCAACAACCTCAAGGACGGCTTGCTGGTGTTCACCGGGATTCCGTTTGCGTTGACCGGCGGGGTCATGGCGTTGTGGTTGCGGGACATTCCGTTGTCGATCTCGGCGGGGGTCGGGTTCATCGCATTGTCCGGCGTGGCGGTGCTTAACGGGCTGGTGATGATTGCGTTCATTCGCAACTTGCGGGAGGAGGGGCGTTCGCTGTCCGAGGCGATCAACGTCGGTGCACTGACACGGTTGCGACCGGTGTTGATGACTGCTCTGGTGGCGTCCTTGGGCTTCATTCCGATGGCCCTGGCGACCGGCACCGGGGCCGAGGTGCAGCGACCACTGGCCACGGTGGTGATCGGCGGAATTCTGTCCTCGACCATTCTCACGCTGCTGATCCTGCCGGCGCTGTATCAGATTGCGCATCGCCGGGACGAGGAATCGCCTGCGGCTGCTTAGTCATTTTTTGCTTTAACAACCGGCCCGCAACTGCGGGCCTTTCTACATAACGGATATGTAATTTCGGCGCCACCGTCACGAAAGGTTCGGATTGTTACCTTGATCCTGTCAGTTACTTAAATGAGGAATCAAACATGAAACCTGTACAGATCGGTGCGTTTTTGTTCGCGTTGGCGGTGTCTTCCCTGGCGATGGCCGAAGGTGGCGGCGACCGCACTTTTGACCGGATGATGACCAACAACGACCGCTCCATGGAGCTGTTCGTTGCCAAGGAAAAGGCCCGTGATCCCGTTGTCGTGAACGACAAGAAGGCCGAACAGACCCAAGACCTGTAAGCGTGCCGCCAGTGAATGAGCCCGTCATCGCGCATCGATGGTGGGCTTTTTTATGAGTCGTGTTTTGAAGGAGCTGGATATGAAACTTCTAAAGTTGTTGGCGTTCACCGGTGTCATGGCGATGTCTTTGAATGCGTTGGCCGAAGGCGGTGGCGACAGAACGTTTGACCGGGCGCTCAGCGCCAATGCCCAGGCCATGGAGCAGTACGCGGCGGCTCAGGGCAAAGCGGCGCCGGTGGTCAAGGAATATACGTACGGAATGAAGCTGGACGTGAAGAAAGTGGTGAGCGTTGTCCGGCCGAAAAATGAATGTGCGGTGGTGCCGGCTGCGATGACTTATGAAGATTCCAAAGGACAACTCAACACCGTGACCTACAGCGTCATGGGCACCTGCCGTCAGCAGGGTGGATAGCGCCTGTCGCGGCACAAGCGCCCGGTTCATGTTCAGTGAGTCGGGCTTTTTTTCAGGCATAAAAAAGGCGCCCCTAAGGACGCCAAAAAATTCACCTCTTACCAAAGGAGCAAGGAGCTTCTAAAGGTGAATGTGTGTTGCTCGTGAAACTCAGAGAATCGCCAGCGGGTATTCGACGATCACCCGTACTTCATCCAGATCCGACTCGAATGCCGTGGCACGGGTGGTGGCCTGGCGCAGGCGCAGTGACAGGTCTTTCATCGAACCGCTCTGCACCACGTATTTGACTTCGATGTCACGCTCCCAGCGTTTCTGGTCGGTCAGCGGATTGCCTTCGGCATCGCGGCGCATGTACACGGCGTTGGCGTTGGAGTAATCGGCGTCGGTGCCGTGGGCATAACGGGTCATGAACGACAGGCCCGGCACGCCGTAAGTGGTCATGTCGAGGTCGTAACGCACCATCCATGAACGCTCTTTCGGCGAGTTGAAGTCGCTGTACTGGATCGAGTTGTCGAGGAAGATCGAGTCGGACTGGCGCAGGTAATCGAAATCATCGTTACCGTTGTTGCGCTGATGGGAGAGGGCGACGGAATGCGCGCCGAGTTTTAAGCCGACCCGGCCGCTCCAGATGTTGTTGTCGAATTTACCGAGCAGTTGTTTGCCTTCATCGACAGCCTTGTAGTAGTTCAGGCCACCGAACAGCGACAGGTCATCCGACAGCGGATACGTCCAGGCGGTGCCGGCGTAATACTGGTTCCAGGCATCTTTCAGGCGACTGGAGTACAGGCTGAAACTGAGGTTTTTGTTCAGCGCATAATCGCCGCCGCCGTAAGCGATCCAGGGCGAGTTGACCGGGCCGGCATAGAAGGTCGCGAAATTCTCGCGCATGTCGCTGGACACCGGTTGGCTCATCGCATGCAGTCGGCCACCCTGGATCGACAGCCCCTCGATGCTGGTGTTGGTCGCCGTCACACCGCGAAAGCTTTCCGGCAGCAGTCGTGAATCACCCGCTGCAACTACCGGGTTGGCCGGGAACACATCGCCGATTTTCACCACCGTATCGAAGGCCCGCACTTTGGCCGCACCACCGACCTTGGTGTATTCGTCCCGCGCTTTACCGTCGCTGTCGACCGGCAACACATCGAACGAACTGCGGTCACCGTTGCGGCCGTCACCGGTGTCGAGTTTCAGGCCGATCATCGCGAAAGCATCCACCCCGACCCCGACGGTGCCCTGGGTGAAACCGGATTCGAACTTGCTGATGACCGCATGGGCCCAGGCCTCGGAATAACCATTGCCGGTGGGGCTGGACTGGCCGTTGCGGTGATCACGATTGAAATAGAAGTTGCGGTTGAGTACCGACAGGCTGCTGCCTTCGATAAACCCTTCGGGTTTGTCTTCTGCAAACACCGTGGACGGCCCGGCGCCGACGACCACTGCTAAAGCGGCCATCGATATTTTTGTGTTGTTAACCATCAATCACTCCTGAGTTCGGCAGAACGGGAACGTGCTTCGGCGTGGGTTTTATTGTTCGACGGGCAAGGGCCCGCCGGGAGAGTCGCCGGGTGACATCGTTGCAGGCTGCGGATAACGCGGAGGTGATTGGGGGATTACAATTTTGTTAGGCGGGTACGGGCGAAACTCACACACACAGGGAGGGTCCGACCGCTCCACGTATGCAGGTTTGGGTTTCTACCTTTCGAAGGTGTCCAGCAAGTCCCCTGGCAGAGAGGTATCGATGTCTTTGGGAAGTGTGAGTTTGCCCTTCATGGTTCCGATCCGTTGGGCGCGCGTTTTTTTCAAGGTGACTTTGCCTTTGCGTTCTTCGGCTAATGCCTCGAGGCCGTCCATCAAGTCTGAAAAAATATCTCGCTTCATGGTTCCTGGCTCCACTTGATGGGTGACTTTCGAATTTAACGGCATAGGCCAACTGTGTGATGTCAGCCGTTGCTAATCCTTTTGAAGGCAAATTCCTAAATAGGGGAGGGCGTTGGAATAAAAATCCCACAAAAACAAAAACGGCACCCGAAGGTGCCGTTTCTGTTTGTAGCCATTCCAGCAGAGCAATCAGCCCGCCAGACCCGCCTGCTGAACCAGGGTCAGCAATGGTTGCGGGTACACACCGAGGAAGAACGCGACCACGGCGATAGCCAGCAGCATTACGCCACCTGCCTTCTGTTCCCAGTGCAGCTGGGCGTCGTGGCGGCGCAGGTTCGGTTCGATCAGGTACAGGGTGACCATCACGCGCAGGTAGTAGAACACGCCGATGGCGCTGCCCAGTACCAGCGAACCGACCAGCCACCATTGGTGCGACTCGACACCGGTGGCGATGATGTAGAACTTGCCGATGAAGCCAGCAGTCAGCGGGATACCGGCCAGGGACAGCATCATCACGGTCAGTACGGCGGTCAGGTACGGACGGCGCCAGAACAGACCGCGGTACTCGTACAGCGCGTCTGCGTCACGACCGTTGTACGGCGAGGACATCAGGGTGATCACGCCGAAGGCGCCGAGGCTGGTGATCACGTAGGTGACCAGGTACACGCCGATGGCTTCCACCGCCAGACCCTTGCTTGCCACCAGTGCGATCAGCAGGTAGCCGAAGTGCGCGATGGACGAGTAACCGAGCAGACGCTTGAGGTTGCTCTGGGTCAGGGCCAGCAGGTTACCGAACAGGATCGAGGCGATGGCGATGATGGTCAGCACGTTGCTCAGAACGCCACTGCTGGCGGCAGGGGAGATCTGGAACAGACGAACCATTACCGCGAACACAGCCACTTTCGAGGCGGTGGCGAGGAACGCGGCCACCGGTGCCGGAGCACCTTCGTACACGTCCGGCGTCCACAGGTGGAACGGTACCAGCGACAGTTTGAACGCCAGACCGATCAGCATCATGCCCAGGCCCAGTTGCGCCAGCGCGCTCGGCAGGTTGGTGGTGGCCAGTGCCTGACCGATGCCGACGAAGCTCAGGGAACCCGAGTCTGCGTACAGCAGTGCCATACCGAACAGCAGGAACGCGGAACCGGCAGCCGACAGCACCATGTACTTGATGCCGGCTTCCAGCGAACGCTTGTTGAAGAAGGCGTAGGCCACCAGACCGTAGACCGGTACCGACAGCAGTTCCAGACCGATGAACAATCCGGCCAGGTGCTGCGCGCTGACCAGAACCAGGCCACCGGCGGCGGCCATCAGGATCAGCAGGTACAGTTCTTCACGGTTACCCGGGTAACCCGAACCGCCATCGCCGAGGTAGGCGTGGGCGAGGGTGACGCAGGCGAGGGTGGCGACCAGGATCAGCGCCATGTACAGGCAGGCAAAGGTGTCGATCTGCAGCAATGGAGTCACGGCCAGAGGCGCGACTTTCAGGGCCGGCAGGATCGACAGCAAGGCCAGGTTCAGACCTGCCACCGAAATCAGGAAGGTCTGCGAGTGGTTGCGGCGCCAGGCGATTGCCAGCATCACCACGATAATGGTGAGGCTGGTGATCAACAGTGGCGCTAGCGCAATAAAGTGTTGAATCGTGAATTCCATAGCGCTCTTACCGGGCCGAAGCGAGTTGAGTGAAGGCGGTGCCGAGCCACTGCTGCACGCCATGCATCGTGGCGGCAGAAGTGTCGAGGAACGGTTGCGGGTAGACGCCGAGGTAAATCAGCAGTACCGCAAGGCCCAGCACCATGATCAGTTCGCGACCGTCCATGCCGTGCAGGATCGAATCCGATTTGGACGGACCGAAGTAGGCACGGTGGATCATGATCAGCGAGTAGACCGAACCGAACACCAGACCGGAGGTGGCAATCGCGGTGATCCATGGAGCACTGGCGAAGGTACCGATCAGGATCAGGAACTCGCCGACGAAGTTACCGGTGCCCGGCAGACCCAGCGAGGCGGCTGCGAAGAACAGGCTGATCGCCGGCAGGTAAGCGATACGCGACCACAGACCGCCCATCTCACGCATGTCACGCGTGTGCAGACGCTCGTACAGCTGACCGCTGAGGATAAACAGTGCCGCGGCCGACAGACCGTGGGCCAGCATCTGGATCACGGCACCTTGCAGCGCCAGTTGGCTGCCGGAGTAGATGCCGATCAGTACGAAGCCCATGTGGGAAACGGACGAGAAGGCGATCAGACGCTTGATGTCGGTTTGTGCGAAAGCGAGGAACGCACCGTAGAAGATCCCGATCAGACCGAGGGTCATGGCGATCGGCGCGAATTCGGCCGAGGCGTTCGGGAACAGCGGCAGGGCGAAACGCAGCAGACCGTAGGCCGCGGTTTTCAGCAAGATACCGGCGAGGTCGACGGAACCTGCAGTCGGTGCCTGGGCGTGAGCGTCAGGCAGCCAGGAGTGGAACGGAACCACTGGCAGCTTGACCGCGAAGGCGATGAAGAAGCCGAGCATCAGAATGTACTCGGTGGTCATCGACATCTTGGTCTTCAACAGGTCGGCGTAGTTGAAGGTGATCACGCCGGTGCTGTTGTAGTTGACCAGTACCAGGCCCAGGATCGCCACCAGCATGATCAGGCCGGAAGCCTGAGTGAAGATGAAGAACTTGGTCGCTGCGTAGATACGGGTTTTCTTGCCGTCCGAAGAACTGTGACCCCAGAGCGCGATGAGGAAGTACATCGGCACCAGCATCATTTCCCAGAAGAAGAAGAACATGAACAGGTCGAGGGCGAGGAACACGCCGACAACGCCGCCCAGGATCCACATCAGGTTCAGGTGGAAGAAACCAACGTGACGTTGAATCTCTTTCCACGAGCAGAGTACCGACAGGATACCCAGCAGACCGGTCAGCAGGATCATCAGCAGCGACAGGCCGTCGAGGGCCAGGTGCACGTTGATGCCGAAGCGCTGGATCCAGACGTGCTTGAACTCAAGCGCCCAGGTCGGATCGGCGCCAGGCGCCGGAGCAAATGAATAGTCACCGTGGGCCCACAGCCAGAGGCCGAGGGCGAGTTCCAGGGTCATGGTCAACAGCGCAATCCAGCGGGGGAGGGTAGCGCCGAAGCGCTCACCCATCCAGCACAGCAGGCCGCCGATGAAGGGGATCAGGATTAGCCAAGGCAGAATCATGACGGGCTCGTTTCCTTTCGCAAATTCGCAAGGTTCATATCAGACCGCTACCAGCACGACAGCGCCGATTACCAGTACGGCACCAGCAGCCATCGAAGCAGCGTACCAACGCAGTTGACCGGTTTCGGTACGGCTCAGGGCGGTGTGACCACCCTTGGCCATGCGCGGGATCAGACCGATGGTCTGGTCGAGCGGGTCTTTGCGCAGCATGTGGCTGATCGCAAGGTACGGCTTCACGAACAGTTTGTCGTAGATCCAGTCGAAGCCCCAGGCAGCGAACCACCAGGCCGAAAGGAGACGGCCGATGCCGCTGTTGGCGATCGCGGTCACGAAGCGACGCTTGCCGAGGAACAGCACCGCCGCCAGCAGGATACCGGCCAGGGCGATAGCGCCCGAGGCGATTTCCAGACTGTGCTTGGCTTCGCCACCGGCATGGCCAACGCTTTCCGGCAGTACGCCGTGCAGCGGTGGAACGATCATGGCGCCGACGAAAGTCGACAGCACGATCAGCACCGACAGCGGCAGCCAGTGAGCGATGCCGTGACCGGCGTGTGCTTCGGTCTTGGCTTCACCGTGGAACGCGATGAAGATCAGGCGGAAGGTGTACAGCGAGGTCATGAACGCACCGACCAGACCGGCGTACAACAGACCGTTGTGGCCGCTGGCGAACGCTTCCCAGAGGATTTCGTCCTTGGAGTAGAAACCTGCGGTCACCAGCGGCAGGGCGGCCAGGGCGGCACCACCGACGATGAAGCTGGCGTAGGCCAGCGGCAGTTTCTTCCACAGGCCGCCCATCTTGAAGATGTTCTGCTCGTGGTGGCAGGCAACGATCACCGCACCGGAAGCAAGGAACAGCAGGGCCTTGAAGAACGCGTGGGTCATCAGGTGGAAGATCGCGCCTTCCCAGGCACCAACGCCCAGTGCCAGGAACATGTAGCCGATCTGGCTCATGGTCGAGTAGGCGAGGATACGTTTGATGTCGGTTTGCACCAGTGCGGCAAAACCTGCCAGAACCAGGGTCACACCACCGACGATACCCACGAGATGCAGGATGTCCGGCGCCAGGGCGAACAGCCCGTGGGTACGGGCGATCAGGTAGACACCCGCAGTAACCATGGTTGCAGCGTGGATCAGTGCCGAAACCGGGGTAGGACCGGCCATCGCATCCGCGAGCCAGGTCTGCAGCGGCAGTTGAGCCGATTTACCGACCGCACCACCCAGCAGCATCAGGGTCGCCAGCACGATCCAGAAATCGCCGACCTTGAAGTGTTCAGGCGCCTTCACCAGCAGTTCCTGGACGTTCAGCGTGCCCAGTTGCTGGAACAGGATGAACAGGCCGATTGCCATGAACACGTCGCCGATACGGGTGACGATGAAGGCCTTCAGTGCGGCGTTACCGTTGTTGCGGTTGCTGTAGTAGAAACCGATCAACAGGTACGAGCACAGGCCCACGCCTTCCCAACCGAAGTAGATGAACAGCAGGTTATCGCCCAGCACCAGGAACAGCATGCTGGCGATGAACAGGTTGGTGTAGGCGAAGAAACGCGAGTAACCGGCTTCACCGCGCATGTACCAGGAGGCGAACAGGTGGATCAGGAAACCCACGCCGACCACCACACCCAGCATGGTCACGGACAGGCCGTCCAGGTACAGGGCGAAGTTAGGCTGGAAGCCTTCCACCGAGATCCACTTCCACAGCACATGCACGTACACGCCACCTTCCGGTGGAGCGACGTTGAACTGCCAGATCACGTAGGCCGCGACGATGGCAGACAGGCCGATGGAGCCGACACCGATCAGCGCCGACAGGTTTTCCGAGAGGCGGCCGCGCGAGAACGACAGCAACAGGAACCCGATCAGAGGGAATACGAAAGTCAGAAAGAGTAGGTTCATCCGCGCATCTCACTGGCAGCGTCGATATCGAGCGTGTGGAAGCGGCGATACAGTTGCAGCAGGATCGCCAGGCCAATACTGGCTTCGGCGGCTGCCAGGCTGATCACCAGGATGAACATGATCTGTCCATCCGGTTGCGCCCAGCGGGCGCCCGCGACGATGAAGGCCAGTGCAGAGGCGTTCATCATCACTTCCAGACTCATCAACACGAACAAAATGTTGCGGCGGACCATCAGGCCGACCAGACCAAGGCAGAACAGGATGCCGGCAACGGCCAATCCATGCTCGAGAGGGATAGCAGGCATGTCTTACTCCTTCGCCTCGTTACGGCCCAAATGGAACGCCGTGACGGCTGCAGCGAGCAGCAGCATCGAGGCGAGTTCGACCACCAGCAGGTACGGACCGAACAGGCTGATGCCCACGGCTTTCGCGTCCACGGTGGTTTGACCGATGGCCTGACCGCTCTGGTGAGCGAACAGCACATACAGCAGTTCGGCCAGCAGCAGGGCGGCGAGAATCACCGGTCCTGCCCAGATGCCGGGCTTGAGCCAGGTGCGTTCCTGCTGAACCGAGGCCGGGCCCAGGTTCAGCATCATCACCACGAACACGAACAGCACCATGATGGCGCCGGCGTAGGCGATCACTTCCAGCACGCCGGCGAACGGAGCGCCGAGGGCGAAGAAGGTCATGGCCACGGAGATCAGCGAAATGATCAGGTAGAGCAGGGCGTGCACAGGATTGGTGTTGGTGACCACACGCAGTGTGGACACAACAGCGATACCCGATGCGAAATAGAAAGCGAATTCCATCGTTCTTCCTTAAGGCAGCAAGCTCTTCACGTTGATCGGCTCGGCTTCGTTTTGTGCGGCGCCTTTCGGCTTGCCCGCAACGGCCATACCTGCAACACGATAGAAGTTGTAATCAGGGTTTTTGCCGGGGCCGGAGATCAGCAGATCTTCTTTCTCGTACACCAGGTCCTGACGTTTGAACTCGGCCATCTCGAAATCCGGGGTCAGCTGGATCGCGGTGGTCGGGCAGGCTTCCTCGCAGAGACCGCAGAAAATGCAGCGCGAGAAGTTGATACGGAAGAAGTCCGGATACCAGCGACCGTCTTCGGTTTCAGCTTTCTGCAGCGAGATGCAACCCACCGGGCAAGCTACGGCGCACAGGTTGCAGGCTACGCAGCGTTCTTCGCCATCGGGGTCGCGGGTCAGGACGATACGGCCACGGTAGCGTGGCGGCAGGTAGACCGGCTCTTCCGGGTATTGCAGGGTGTCGCGCTTGCGAAAGCCATGACCGAAGATCATGACCAGGCTGCGCAACTGGGTACCGGTACCCTTAATGATGTCGCCAATATATTTGAACATGGGTCAAATCCTCACTGAACCGCAACTGCAGGCGTGTTCCACAACACGATTGCAGCGGTCACCAGCAAATTGATCAGGGTCAGTGGCAGGCAGAATTTCCAGCTGAAGTCCATCACCTGGTCATAACGCGGACGCGGGATGGAAGCGCGCAGCAGGATGAACAGCATGATGAAGAACGCGGTCTTCAGTGCGAACCAGACGAAGGACAGTTGCGGCAGGATGCCGAACGGACCGTGCCAGCCACCGAAGAACAGGGTGACCAGCAGCGCCGAGATCAGGATGATGCCGATGTATTCACCGACGAAGAACATGCCCCATTTCATACCGGCGTATTCAATGTGGTAACCGTCGGCCAGTTCCTGTTCCGCTTCCGGCTGGTCGAACGGGTGACGGTGAGTCACGGCCACGCCAGCGATGAAGAAGGTACAGAAGCCGAAGAACTGCGGAATGATGAACCACAGGTTCTGCGCCTGGTACTCGACGATGTCGCGCATGTTGAACGAGCCGACCTGCACCACGATGCCCATCAGGGCCAGGCCCATGAACACTTCGTAGGACACGGTCTGCGCCGAGGCACGCAAGCTGCCCAGCAGGGCGAACTTGTTGTTACTCGACCAGCCGGCGAACAGCACCGCGTAGACCGACAGACCGGCCATGGCGAAGAAGAACAGCAGGCCGATGTTCAGATCCGCCACGCCCCAGGTCGGGGTGATCGGGATGATCGCGAACGCGATCAGCAGGGCGGACATGGCCACCACCGGCGCCAGGGTGAAGATCACCTTGTCGGCAAACGGCGGGGTCCAGTCTTCCTTGAAGAACATCTTCAGCATGTCGGCAGCGATCTGGAACATGCCGAACGGGCCTACGCGGTTCGGACCGTAACGGTCCTGCCACCAGCCCAGCAGGCGACGTTCGACAAAGCTGAGCAACGCGCCTGCGACCACGACGGCCAGCAGGATCACGATGGCTTTGATGACCGTCAGGATCACATCGATCACTTCAGGGGTGAACCAGGTCATTGCGCTGCCTCCTGCAGACCATCAACGGATACGCCGGCGAATGCCGGTGGAATGCCGGCGATGCCCGCAGGCAATGCCACCAGACCTGCGCCCAGCTCTTCATTGATGCGCAGCGGCAGACGCAGGGTCTGGCCGGCAACGTTGAGGCTCAGCAGTGCGCCGTCGTTGACGCCCAGGCGGTCGGCTTCGGACTTGGCCAGAGCGACGTAGGCTGCCGGAATGCGTTCCTGAACCGGAGCGGCTTTCGAAGAGTTCTCTTCGCTGCCGAACAGGTGGAAGAACGGCACGGCTTGCCAGGTGCCCGGCGCCGGGTTGAACGCGCGTGGCGCAGCAGCGAACCAGTTCAGCGAATCACCGGTGCTTTCGATCAGGCGGGTGCCCGGATCGCCAGCGCGCAGGTGACCACCGACTTCGTCCTGGAACTTGTTCCAGGCTTGCGGCGAGTTCCAGCCCGGCGACCAGGCAAAAGGAACCTGCTGACGCGGTTCGGCGGAGCCCGAGTAACCTTCCATCGAGAAGGCGAACGCGGTGTCCTTGTCTTGCGGGGTGCGCGGTTCGTGAACGCTGATGTTGGCGCGCATTGCAGTGCGGCCGGAGTAGCGCAGCGGTTCACGGGCCAGTTTCATGCCTTTGATGCGGAACGCGGCGGACGGTGCAGCGTCGACGATGCCGGCCAGTTGCGCGGTGCTCGAGGCAACGGCGGAGGTGACGTGGTCGAGTTGCGTCCAGTCGATCGGCTGGTTCAGCAGGGTGGCGCGCAGGGCGTGCAGCCAGCGCCAGCCTTCGTGGACCAGAATGCTTGCGTCCATGTATTGCGGGTCGAAAACCTGGAAGAAGCGCTGGGCGCGACCTTCCTGGCTGACCAGCGTACCGTCGCCTTCAGCGAAGCTGGCGGCTGGCAGGACCAGATGCGCGCGGTCGCTGGTAGCCGTTTTCTGATGGTCGGCAACGATCACCACTTTCGCAGCGTTCAGTGCCGCATCGACCTTGGCTTTCGAGGTGCGGGTGTAGAGATCGTTTTCCAGCACGACGATGGCGTCGGCCTTGCCGTCGATCACGGCTTGCAGCGCGGCATCAACCGATTCGCCACCGAGCATGGCCAGGCCGAGGCTGTTGGCTTCCGGCACGATCAGGCTGATCGAACCGTTCTTCTCGCGCAGCTTCAGGGCCTTGGCGATGTTCGCCGCGGCTTCGATCAAGGCTTTGGAGCCCAGCGAAGTACCGGCGATGATCAGCGGACGCTTGGCCGCGAGCAGGGCGTCGGCGATGCGCTTGGCCAGTTCCAGGGCTTCGGCGTCCAGACCTTCGACGGCCGGTGCGCTGGCGTCCAGGGCGTGAGCCACGGCGAAACCGATGCGGGCCAGATCGTCCGGAGCGGCGTGTACACACTCTTCGGCGATGTCGTCGAGCCTGGTTTCAGCCAGGCTGGCGATGAACAGCGGGTTCAGCTCGTGCTGACCGATGTTCTTCACCGCAGCGTCGAGCCAAGGCTGAACGCGCATGGCTTCGGCCATGTCTTCGGCCTTGCCTTTTACCGACTGACGCAGGGCCAGGGCCATACGGGCGGCGGTCTGGGTCAGGTCTTCACCGAGGACGAACACGGCGTCGTGGTCTTCGATGTCGCGCATGTTCGGCACTGGCAGCGGGCTGTCTTTCAGCACTTGCAGGACCAGACGGATGCGCTCCAGCTCGGAGGCTTCGATACCGGAGTAGAAGTGCTCGGCGCCCACCAGTTCACGCAACGCATAGTTGCTTTCCAGGCTGGCACGGGGCGAACCGATACCGACGATGTTGCGACCGCGCAGCAGATCGGCGGCCTTGTCCAGCGCATCGTCCAGGCTCAGCTTGGTGCCGTCGGCCAGCAGCGGCTGACGTGGACGGTCGGTGCGGTTGACGTAGCCATAACCGAAACGGCCACGGTCGCACAGGAAGTACTGGTTCACCGAACCGTTGTAACGGTTTTCGATGCGACGCAGTTCGCCGTAACGCTCACCCGGGGAGATGTTGCAACCGCTGGAGCAGCCATGGCAGATGCTCGGCGAGAACTGCATGTCCCATTTACGGTTGTAGCGCTCGGAGTGAGTCTTGTCGGTGAACACACCGGTCGGGCAGACCTCGGTGAGGTTGCCGGAGAACTCGCTTTCCAGCGTGCCGTCTTCAACGCGACCGAAGTACACGTTGTCGTGGGCGCCGTACACACCGAGGTCGGTGCCGCCGGCGTAGTCCTTGTAAAAACGCACGCAGCGGTAGCAGGCGATGCAGCGGTTCATTTCGTGGGAAATGAACGGGCCCAGTTGCTGGTTCTGGTGGGTGCGTTTGGTGAAGCGATAACGGCGCTCATTGTGGCCGGTCATCACAGTCATGTCTTGCAGGTGGCAATGACCGCCTTCCTCGCACACCGGGCAGTCGTGCGGGTGGTTGGTCATCAGCCATTCGACGACACTGGCGCGGAACGCCTTGGATTCTTCATCGTCGATGGAGATCCAGGTGTTGTCGGTGGCAGGCGTCATGCAGGACATGACGATGCGACCACGGGTGTCGTTCTCGTCGGTGTACTGCTTGACCGCGCACTGGCGGCAGGCCCCGACGCTACCTAGCGCGGGGTGCCAGCAGAAATAAGGGATGTCGAGGCCCAGCGACAGACATGCCTGTAACAGGTTGTCTGCCCCGTCGACTTCGAGCGCTTTGCCGTCTACGTGGATAGTGGCCATGGTTCAAAGGTCTTCGTTGGCCCGGTGTCAGCGGGCGTGGCTAATGGAATCTTGTTATCCGTCCGAATCCAGTCAGCCCCGAAAGGCGTCATCGGACGAAAGGCGAAGGGCACGGACCCTTCGCCTTTTTAAGCGTTTACGCGCCGACTACAATCGGCTTCGCCAGAGGCGGGACGGCGGCGTTTGCAGGCGCGATACCGGCTTCGAACTCTGGACGGAAGTATTTGATGGCACTGCCCAACGGCTCCACGGCACCCGGTGCGTGAGCACAGAAGGTCTTGCCCGGGCCGAGGAAGTTGACCAGACCCAGCAGGGTCTCGATGTCGCCTGGCTGGCCGCGGCCTTGTTCGATGGCCATCAGCAGCTTGACGCTCCATGGCAGGCCATCACGGCAAGGGGTGCAGAAACCGCAGGATTCGCGGGCGAAGAACTGCTCCATGTTGCGCAGCAGGGACACCATGTTGACGCTGTCGTCCACCGCCATGGCCAGGCCGGTACCCATACGGGTGCCCACTTTGGCGATGCCGCCGGCGTACATTTGGGCGTCGAGGTGTTCCGGCAACAGGAAACCGGTACCGGCGCCACCTGGCTGCCAGGCCTTGAGCTTGTAACCGTCGCGCATGCCGCCGGCGTAGTCTTCGAACAGCTCGCGACCGGTCACGCCGAATGGCAGTTCCCACAGACCGGGGTTCTTGACCTTGCCGGAGAAGCCCATGAGCTTGGTGCCCATGTCTTCGCTGCCGTCGCGGGCCAACGACTTGTACCAGTCCACGCCGTCGGCAATGATCGCCGGCACGTTGCACAGGGTTTCAACGTTGTTCACGCAGGTCGGCTTGCCCCACACGCCAACGGCGGCAGGGAAGGGCGGCTTGGAGCGCGGGTTGGCGCGGCGACCTTCGAGGGAGTTGATCAGTGCGGTTTCTTCACCGCAGATGTAACGCCCGGCGCCGGTGTGGACGAACAGCTCGAAGTCGAAGCCGCTGCCCAGGATGTTCTTGCCCAGCAGGCCCGCTGCCTTGGCTTCTTCCACGGCACGGTTCAGGTGCTTGGCAGCGGTGGTGTACTCGCCACGCAGGAAGATGTAGCCACGGTAGGTTTTCAGCGCGCGGGCGCTGATCAGCATGCCTTCGATCAGCAGATGGGGCAGTTGCTCCATCAGCATGCGGTCTTTCCAGGTGTTCGGCTCCATTTCATCCGCGTTGCACAGCAGGTAGCGGATGTTGATGGATTCGTCCTTGGGCATCAGGCCCCACTTCACGCCAGTAGGGAAGCCTGCACCGCCGCGACCCTTGAGGCCGGCGTCTTTCACGGTCTGGACGATGGCGTCCTGATCCATGTCGGCAAAGGCCTTGCGCGCAGCGGCGTAACCGTTCTTGGCCTGGTATTCGTCGAGCCATACGGCTTCGCCGTCGTCACGCAGGCGCCAGGTCAGCGGGTGAGTCTCGGCCGAACGCTGGATGCGGTTGGCAGGACCGAAAGAAGTCAGGGTCATACGTAGCCCTCGAGCAGTTTGGCGACGCCGGCAGGCTGGACATCGCCAAAGGTGTCGTCATCGATCATCAGCGCCGGTGCCTTGTCGCAGTTGCCGAGGCAGCAGACCGGCAGCAGGGTGAAACGACCGTCGGCGGTGGTCTGACCCAGGCCGATACCCAGGTTGTTCTGGATTTCGCTGACCACCGACTCGTGGCCGCCGATGTAGCAGACCATGCTGTCGCAGACGCGAATGATGTGACGGCCGACCGGCTGACGGAAGATCTGGCTGTAGAACGTGGCCACGCCTTCAACGTCGCTGGCCGGAATGCCGAGGATCTCGCCGATGGCGTACAGAGCGCCGTCCGGCACCCAGCCGCGTTCTTTCTGGACGATCTTCAAGGCTTCGATCGACGCCGCGCGCGGATCTTCGTAGTGATGCAGCTCGTGCTCGATGGCCGAGCGCTCGGTTTCACTCAGGGTGAAACGGTCTGTCTGGATAAGCGTGCTGTTCATGCTTAGCGGTCCACGTCGGCCATAACGAAGTCGATACTACCCAGGTACGCAATCAGGTCCGCGACCATGCTGCCTTTGATCACCGAAGGGATCTGCTGCAGGTGGGCGAAGCTCGGAGTACGGATCCGGGTACGGTAGCTCATGGTGCCGCCGTCGCTCGTCAGGTAATAACTGTTGATGCCCTTGGTCGCTTCGATCATCTGGAAGGATTCGTTGGCCGGCATGACCGGGCCCCACGAAACTTGCAGGAAGTGCGTGATCAAGGTTTCGATGTGCTGCAGCGTGCGCTCTTTCGGCGGCGGCGTGGTCAGCGGGTGATCCGCCTTGTACGGGCCTTCCGGCATGTTGCGCAGGCACTGGTCGATGATCCTGACGCTCTGGCGCATCTCTTCGACGCGAACCATGCAGCGGTCGTAGGCATCGCCGTTGGCGGCCAGCGGTACTTCGAACTCGAAGTTCTCGTAGCCGGAGTAAGGACGCGCCTTACGCAGGTCGAAGTCGCAACCGGTGGAACGCAGGCCGGCACCGGTGACGCCCCATTCCAGGGCCTCTTTGGTGTTGTACTGGGCAACGCCGATGGTACGACCCTTGAGGATGCTGTTCTGCAGGGCAGCCCTGGTGTATTCGTCGAGGCGCTTTGGCAGCCATTCAACGAAGTCTTTTACCAGTTTGTCCCAGCCGCGCGGCAGGTCGTGGGCGACGCCGCCGATGCGGTACCAGGCCGGGTGCAGACGGAAACCGGTGATGGCTTCGATCACCGTGTACGCCTTCTGGCGGTCGGTGAAGGTGAAGAACACCGGGGTCATGGCGCCGACGTCCTGAATGTAGGTACCCAGGAACAGCAGGTGGCTGGTGATCCGGAAGAACTCGGCCATCATGATGCGGATGACGTCGACCTTCTCCGGCACCTTGATGCCGGCGAGCTTCTCGACCGAGAGCACGTACGGCAGGTTGTTCATCACGCCGCCGAGGTAGTCGATACGGTCGGTGTACGGAATGAAGCTGTGCCAGGACTGACGCTCGGCCATCTTCTCGGCGCCACGGTGGTGGTAGCCGATGTCCGGAACGCAGTCGACGATCTCTTCACCGTCCAGTTGCAGGATGATACGGAACGCACCGTGAGCCGAAGGGTGGTTCGGACCCAGGTTGAGGAACATGTAGTCCTCGTTCGGGCCGGAACGCTTCATGCCCCAGTCTTCAGGACGGAAGCGCGCGGCTTCTTCCTCGAGCTGTTGCTTGGCCAGGTTCAGGCTGAACGGATCGAATTCGGTGGCGCGCGCCGGGAAGTCCTTGCGCAGCGGGTGACCTTCCCAGGTCGGCGGCATCATGATGCGCGACAGGTGAGGGTGACCTTTGAAGTCGATGCCGTACATGTCCCAGACTTCGCGCTCGTACCAGTTGGCGTTCGGCCAGATGCTGGTGACGGTCGGCAAGCTGAGGTCGCTCTCGGACAAGGCGACCTTGATCATCACGTCACTATTACGTTCCAGCGACATGAGGTGATAGAACACGGTGAAGTCGGCGCCCGATGGCAGCCCTTGACGCTTGGTGCGCAGACGCTCGTCCACGCCGTGCAGGTCATAGAGCATGACGTACGGCTTGGGCAGGTTGCGCAGGAAAGTCAGGACTTCAACGAGTTTGGCGCGGGCCACCCACAGCACCGGCATGCCGGTGCGGGTCGGCTGAGCGGTGAATGCTTCGGCGCCAAAACGGTTGTTCAGTTCGACGACCACATCCTGGTCGTCTGCCTTGTAAGGCGGGATGTACAGAGCACTGCCTGTAGTCATGGTTATTTTTTCGCTTTCGGTCAACGTAAAGAATGAAGCCAGCTTCTCGTTTCTTTGAAACAGATCTGGATCAGACTTCGTCAGGGCTACGCAGATTGGTGACTGCGATTCGCTGTTCGCGGCGCTGTTCCTTCTGCGAAGGCATGTCGGCGCGATAAACGCCTTGATCGCCAACGACCCAGGAAAGTGGGCGACGCTCCTGGCCAATGGATTCCTGCAACAGCATCAAGCCTTGCAGAAATGCTTCTGGACGGGGCGGGCAGCCAGGTACGTAGACGTCCACGGGCAGGAACTT
This sequence comes from Pseudomonas sp. 91RF, assembly GCF_003576265.1. Taxonomy (NCBI): domain Bacteria; kingdom Pseudomonadati; phylum Pseudomonadota; class Gammaproteobacteria; order Pseudomonadales; family Pseudomonadaceae; genus Pseudomonas; species Pseudomonas sp. 91RF. The sequence continues at coordinate 17,113 of NZ_QWFC01000039.1, read as the reverse complement.
GTCCACCCCTTGAACCACGGAGTAGATGTCGTACATGCCACCGGAGTTGGCGCACGAACCCATGGAGATAACCCATTTCGGCTCGAGCATCTGCTCGTAGAGACGCTGAATGATCGGCGCCATCTTGATGAAGCAGGTCCCGGCGATAACCATGAAGTCGGCCTGACGCGGTGATGCCCGGATAACTTCGGCGCCGAAGCGCGCGATGTCGTGGGGCGCCGTGAAGGCGGTGGTCATTTCCACGTAGCAGCACGAAAGACCGAAGTTGTACGGCCACAGGGAGTTCTTACGTCCCCAGTTGACCGCGCCACTCAGCACGTCTTCCAGCTTGCCCATGAAAATGTTTTTGTGGACTTGATCTTCTAACGGATCGGAAACGGTTTCCCGCTGGCCGATCGGATACTGCTCGTTAGGAGCATCGGGGTCGATTCTGGTGAGATTGTATTGCATTGCCAAAGCCTCATTGTTTCAGCTTCGCCTGCCGCTTGCGACGAGCTTCCGGAGCCCAGTCAAGGGCGCCCACTCGGAACAGGTAGACAAGACCTGCCAACAGAATTGCTATGAAAACGAGAGCTTCGACGAATCCGGTCCAGCCGCTTTCGCGGACGGACACAGACCATGCAAAGAGAAAGAGGGCTTCGATATCGAAGATCACGAACAGCATCGCGACCAGATAGAATTTGGCTGAGAGCCGCAAGCGGGCGCCACCGGTAGGTAGCATGCCGGACTCGAACGGTTCGTTTTTGCTGCGGCCCCAGGCTTTTGACCCGAGGAGGCTGGAGACGCCGAGCATGAAGGCACACAGGCCGACTACACCCAGAAGGAAAATGGCAAAGCCCCAGTTGTGGGCCATGAGTCCTGTCGCTTCGGGCATGCTGGAAATCCTTAACAGAGAGCAAAGGTCTCTGAGCTTGATAAAGAAATAAGGCAGTGACGATATGTCGCAGCAATCAATCGCGCTGATTTTATGGCTAAACACCCTGCAAGTAAAATTCCTATAGCGAAATTATTTATTGGAATAAGGACATAGCGCACCTCTATGGCCCTGTAGCCCATGCGTTGCGGGCATTAGCCGGGATTTCACGAATTATGTTTTGTAGGAAATGTAACGAACATAGTTGTCGCTAAATGATAATTAATATCGTTTGGAGTGGTTTTGTAACTGTTTAGCGATTGGGCAGTTGGGAAGTTGTCTTATATCCGCGTTACTGCAAGTAGCGGCGGCGCCCGTTTTAACCGATTTTTGTGACGCGGATACCGCTCTGGATCAATGTTTCGCCTGAAAGGCTGTGTCAGTCCTTAGGTGTGCAGAAGGCGACAGGCAAAAAAACGCCCCGAACCAGTCGGGGCGTCAGTCTTTCGGCAATGCGGTTAGCTTTCTATACGGTCCGCAAAGGCCGTTTACTCGGTGAAGTCGATCAGTGGAACTGTTCTTCTTCGGTCGAACCGGTCAGCGCGGTCACCGAGGACGTGCCACCCTGGATCACGGTGGTCATGTCGTCGAAGTAGCCGGTGCCCACTTCCTGCTGGTGAGCCACGAAGGTGTAACCCTTGGCGGCGTCAGCGAATTCCTGCTCTTGCAGCTTCACATAGGCAGTCATGTCGTTGCGGGCGTAGTCGTGCGCCAGGTTGAACATGCTGTGCCACATGTTGTGAATGCCGGCCAGGGTGATGAACTGGTGCTTGTAACCCATGGCGGACAGTTCGCGCTGGAACTTGGCGATGGTCGCGTCGTCCAGGTTTTTCTTCCAGTTGAAGGAAGGCGAGCAGTTGTACGACAGGATCTGGTCCGGGTATTCCTTCTTGATCGCTTCGGCGAAGCGACGGGCTTCGTCCAGGTCTGGTTTAGCGGTTTCGCACCAGATCAGGTCAGCGTATGGCGCGTAGGCCAGACCACGGGCGATGGCCTGATCCAGACCTGCACGCACCTTGTAGAAGCCTTCCTGAGTGCGGGTGCCGGTTACGAACGGCTGGTCGTACGGGTCGCAGTCGGAAGTCAGCAGGTCGGCAGCGTTGGCGTCGGTACGGGCCAGGATGATGGTCGGTACACCGGCAACGTCGGCAGCCAGACGAGCAGCGGTCAGCTTCTGTACGGCTTCCTGGGTTGGCACCAGAACCTTGCCGCCCATGTGGCCGCATTTCTTCACGGAAGCCAGCTGGTCTTCGAAGTGAACGCCGGCGGCGCCTGCTTCGATCATGCTCTTCATCAGCTCGTAGGCGTTCAGTACGCCGCCGAAACCGGCTTCAGCGTCAGCCACGATCGGCGCGAAGTAGTCGATGTAGCCTTCGTCACCCGGGTTCTTGCCGGCTTTCCACTGGATCTGGTCGGCACGACGGAACGAGTTGTTGATGCGCTTGACCACGGTTGGAACCGAGTCCACCGGGTACAGCGACTGGTCCGGGTACATCGATTCGGCGGAGTTGTTGTCCGCAGCGACTTGCCAGCCCGACAGGTAGATCGCCTGGATACCGGCTTTGACCTGCTGCACAGCCTGGCCGCCGGTCAGGGCGCCCATGCAGTTGACGAAATCTTTCTCTGGGCGGAAGGACGGCTTGGCACCCTGGGTGACCAGGTTCCACAGCTTCTCGGCGCCCATTTTCGCAAAAGTGTGCTCTGGTTGAACCGAGCCACGCAGACGGACGACGTCAGCAGCGGAGTAATTGCGAGTCACGCCTTTCCAGCGCGGGTTTTCAGCCCAGTCTTTTTCAAGGGCTGCAATTTGCTGTTCGCGTGTCAGTGCCATGGAGATAAACCTCGTCGCGTCTTTATGAAAAGTTGTTCTGCGGTGGAAAATTCCTTGCGCTCGCTGACCAGAAGCTTAGGTGGTCAGGTCGGGTTCGGCGGGGCAGGCGACGGGATGAACGATGGGCTCGAGGGGAAGTGAGCAGGTAAAGGCGAACTGGCGGGCGCATTCGGGCGTCGTGGGCCTTTATGCGAACTACAGTGTAAAGCCGGGTTACCTAATTACGCTTCCGTCCCTCGGGACAACTTCGTTCCAGTCGGCAACCTCGTCAAACACACCTTGTGGGCGGTACAGACACGAAACGGCTCGCGGGGATGGGTGCGAGCATCGCTTCGAAGGCCCTTGCCAGGGCCTCTGATTAGCGGGAGCGAGGCCATCATGCCTTCGCTTTTTTGGCTCGTCAAACGTTTTGTAGTGCTTTTTTTAAAGCACTACATCTTTCGTCTAATACGACTAATCAGTCAGTTTTTGGTGCTTTAGTCCAGCGTGTCGACTTTCACCCGCAACGTCATGTCGTCCCGGCCTTGAGTCGAGTAGCTGCGGGCCAGACCCTGTTTGTCGGCCTGAGTCTCGCGGTTCACGCCGGCCAGGGTGATCCATTCGCCCAGGCGTCCGGTGACGGTTGTGTCGGTGCTCTGCACGTTCACTACATCGGGACGTTCCTGGCTCATGCGGTCACGGTTGGTACTGATTGCCAGGTGAACGGTGTCACCGGTGACGCTGGCGGTGACGTAGAAGCCCTGAGTGACGTTGCGATATTGGGTCTGGCTGCTGTAATCGCCGTAGGAGTTGGTCTGGCTGCTGGTGATCGGCACGCTCTGGCCGACCTGGATCAGGGCGGGTGCGCCTTCGCTGGCCTGAATCTGCTGAATTCCGCCGTCACGGCTGGCAGTGCTGTAGTTGATGATTCTGGTTTGCTGGTCGCCGGTGTTCTGCTGGTTGTTTTCGTTGGTGTCGACGGTGATCAGCAGGCGTTTGGGGGCGGTATCGAGCTGCGTGAGCAGGGCTTTCAATTCCTGGATCTTGTCCGGTTCAGCCTTGACGATCAGTTGATTGCCATAGGCGCTGACCTGGCCGTCCTTGCCGATGAAATCCTGGGCCACCGGCAGCATGTCGGCGCTGGTGTGGTACTTGAGGGGCACGATTTCTGTGGCTGCCAGCACCGAAAAACTGCAACCGAGCAGCAGGGTGGTGAGCAGGGTGCGTAGGGACATGTCCGTTATCTCCGCTTTCGAAAGGCTTGATATTGCCAGTTTGTCGGCCCGGGGTGGGGCAAGTTGAATCCTAGACAGCAAAACGCCCCGGCATCATGAGATGGCGGGGCGTTTTGTGGTGCTCGTCAAGCGTTATTCCGAATGACGAACCATGTCGACATGCGGAATCCCGGCTTCCAGGAACTCTTCGCTGACCAGATTGAAACCCAGACGCTCATAAAACGCCGTGGCCTGCACCTGCGCGCTGAGCATCTGCTGCTTCAGGCCGCGAGCTTCAGCTTCCGAGATGACCGCTTGCATCAGTGCATCGCCGACCTTCAGCCCGCGCCAGTCCTTGAGCACCGAAACCCGGCCGATGTGCCCGTCGGGCAGCAGGCGGGCGGTGCCGATCGGAAAGTCGCCTTCGAAGGCCAGGAAATGCACCGCCGTGGCGTCATCGGCGTCCCACTCAAGCTCGGGTGGAACCGATTGTTCGGCAATGAACACCGTTTCGCGAATGCGGCGGATCTCGGCGTTGTCCTTTTGCCAGTCTGCAACACGTACGCGAATCTTATTCATCGTCGGCGAACCCCAGGCTGCCCTGTTTGACCAGTTCGCACAGCAGGCCACGACCATCTTCGTCGCTCAGCCAGTCGCCGAGGTTGTCGGTGTGCAGGGCGTCAGCCGAGCAGATCAGCTTCAGCAGCTCGCGCAACTTGCCCGGCAGGTAACGGCTCTGGCCGCTGGCGAACAGCAGCAGATCGTCATCGACTTCCGACCACGCCAGGCGTGCACTCGGGTTGCGGATCAGGATGGCGCCGTCTTCGAGGGCGCTGAGGAAGTCTTCTTCTTCGACTTCTTCCGGGCCGACTACCAGCTCCGGATAACGCGGCTCGGTCATGTACTGGCCGAACCAGGTCAGCAGCAGACGCTCGTCGCTCATGTGCTCGGCGAGCAGTGCCTTCAGGCGGCCCAGAGCATCGTGCTGGATCTGGTTCGGGTCATCGCTGACCGGCTTCGCATCGGCATCGGTGTAACGCTCTTCGTCAGTCAGGAACTGGCTGAGGAAGTCGGTGAAGTGGGTCAGCACTTCGGCGGCGCTTGGTGCGCGGAAGCCGACCGAGTAGGTCATGCAGTCATCGACGGCAACGCCGCAGTGGGCCAGGCGCGGCGGCAGGTAGAGCATGTCGCCCGGTTCCAGGACCCACTCTTCGGTCTCGTGAAATTCGGCGAGGATGCGCAGGTCCGCATGTTGCAGCAGCGGGCTTTCGGAGTCGCACATCTGGCCGATTTTCCAGTTGCGCTTGCCGTGGCCTTGCAGCAGGAATACGTCGTAGTTGTCGAAGTGCGGGCCGACGCTGCCACCCGGGGCGGCGAAGCTGATCATCACGTCATCGACGCGCCAGCTCGGCAGAAAGCGGAAGTTTTCCAGTAGCTCGCTGACTTCCGGCACGAACTGATCGACGGCCTGCACCAGCAGGGTCCACTCGCGCTCCGGCAGTTTGCTGAATTCATCTTCGGCGAACGGGCCGCGACGCAGTTCCCAAGGGCGCTCGCCGTGCTCGATTACCAGGCGCGATTCGACTTCTTCTTCCAGGGCCAGGCCGGCGAGTTCGTCGGCGTCGATCGGGCTTTCGAAATCAGGAATTGCCTGACGGATCAGCAGTGGTTTTTTCTGCCAGTAATCGCGCATGAATTCGCGCGCCGTGAGACCACCCAGAAGTTGAAGAGGAATATCGGGATTCATATGTAACCTATTGAAAAAAAGCATTTTTCAGACGGGAATAAAAACGCCCGGCGCGGCCGGGCGTCTCAAACGGGTGAAGCAGTCGATCAGATGCGTTTGGCTTGCGCTACAGCGTTGCCGATGTAGTTGGCCGGAGTCAGTTGCTTGAGCTCGGCTTTCGCAGCGGCCGGCATGTCCAGGCCATCGATGAAAGTCTGCAGCGCTTCAGGGCTGATGCCCTTGCCGCGGGTCAGTTCTTTCAGCTTCTCGTACGGGTTTTCGATGTTGTAGCGGCGCATCACGGTCTGGATCGGCTCGGCCAGGACTTCCCAGCAAGCGTCCAGATCGGCAGCAATCTTGTCAGCGTTCAGTTCAAGCTTGCTGATGCCTTTGAGGCTGGCTTCGTATGCGATCACGCTGTGGGCGAAGCCGACACCGAGGTTGCGCAGAACGGTGGAGTCGGTCAGGTCGCGCTGCCAGCGGGAGATCGGCAGTTTGCTCGCCAGGTGCTGGAACAGCGCGTTGGCGATGCCCAGGTTGCCTTCGGAGTTTTCGAAGTCGATCGGGTTGACCTTGTGCGGCATGGTCGACGAACCGATTTCGCCGGCGATGGTGCGCTGCTTGAAGTAACCCAGGGAGATGTAGCCCCAGATGTCACGGTCGAAGTCGATCAGGATGGTGTTGAAGCGCGCAATGGCGTCGAACAGCTCGGCGATGTAGTCGTGCGGCTCGATCTGCGTGGTGTACGGGTTGAACGCCAGGCCCAGCTCGTCTTCGATGAAGGCGCGGGCGTTGGCTTCCCAGTCGATCTGCGGGTAGGCCGACAGGTGAGCGTTGTAGTTGCCGACAGCGCCGTTGATCTTGCCCAGCAGCGGAACGGCAGCGACCTGAGCGATCTGGCGCTCGAGACGGTAAACCACGTTCGCCAGCTCTTTACCCAGAGTGGTCGGGGAAGCCGGCTGACCGTGGGTACGCGACAGCATCGGCACGTCAGCGAAGCGCAGGGCCAGTTCGCGGATGGCGTTGGCGGTCTGGCGCATCAGCGGCAGCATCACGTCGTCACGACCTTCGCGCAGCATCAGGGCGTGGGACAGGTTGTTAATGTCCTCGCTGGTGCAGGCGAAATGGATGAATTCGCTGACCTTGGCCAGTTCCGGCAGCTTGGCCGCCTGCTCCTTGAGCAGGTACTCGATCGCTTTCACGTCGTGGTTGGTGGTGCGCTCGATCTCTTTCACGCGCTCGGCGTGCTCCAGCGAGAAGTTTTCGGCCAGTTCGTTCAGAACGGCGATGGCTTCGGCGGAGAAAGCTGGCACTTCCGGGATACCGGCGTGAGCGGCCAGGCGCTGGAGCCAGCGCACTTCAACCAGAACGCGGGCACGGATCAGGCCGTACTCGCTGAAAATCGGGCGCAGGGCCTGGGTTTTGCCGGCGTAGCGGCCGTCAACAGGGGAAACCGCAGTGAGCGAAGAGAGCTGCATGGGGTGTTCTCGGACAGTCGGGCAACGAAATGGGGCGCGTATCATACATGAAAAAATCCGCCGGTCCGTCGCCAACTGACCGGCGTATTACGCGTTACAGACTACAAAGCTTTTATTGCGCGGTGATTTACTCGCTGCGCATCAACGGATACAGCTCTTTGAGCAGCTTGCGACGACTGATCACCAACTGCCAGCGATGACCGCCGAGCTGACGCCACAGGCGTGCCGAACGAATGCCGGCTAGCAGCAGGGCGCGAATCTTCGAGGCGTTGCTCGGCTGCTGCAGGTTGCGCATGTCACCGTGCACCTGGATGCGTTGGCGCAGGGTGCTCAGGGTGTCCTGGTACAGCGCGCCACATGCGGCGATCACGTTTTCGTGGGCCGGGCCGAAATGCTCGACCTGAGACTGGATCTGCGGCAGACGCTTGCCGATCACGTCGAGCATGTCGTTGCGCTTGGCCAGTTGCCGCTCGAGGCCGAGCATAGACAAGGCGTAGCGCAATGGCTCGCGCTGCAAGGTGCTCGGGTCGCGTTCGAGGGCACCGATCAGTGCGCGGTAACCCTCGCGCAGGTTGATGTCGTCGCCCCCGTACACGTCCAGCGTGTCTTTGGGGTCGCGAACCAGCAGGCTGCCGAGCATGCAGCTCAGGCCGGCCTCGTTGGTCTGGCCGGTCTTGGCGATCCGGTCCACCAGTACGGCGGCGAGAAACACGCCGCCCAGAGCCGTCAATTGCTCCTGAGTCGGGCTCATGCCTGGCCGCTCCACGGCTCGGCGACTTCGATCACGCCGCCACCGAGGCAGATTTCTCCGTCATAGAACACCACCGACTGGCCCGGCGTGACCGCGCGCTGCGGCTCGTCGAACACGGCGCGATAACCGGTCGCGGTTTTTTCCAGGGTGCAGGCCTGATCGCTCTGGCGATAACGGACCTTGGCAGTCAGGCGCAGTGGCTGGCTCAGATCGATCGGGTTGACCCAGTAGATTTCCGAAGCGAGCAGGGCGCCGGAGAACAGCCATGGATGGTTGTTGCCCTGGCCGACGATCAGCTCGTTGGTGTCCAGGTCCTTGCGCAGCACGTACCACGGCTCGTCGCCGGCGTCTTTCAGACCGCCGATGCCCAGGCCCTGACGCTGACCGATGGTGTGGTACATCAAACCGTGGTGACGGCCGATGACTTCGCCTTCGGTGGTCTTGATCTCGCCCGGTTGCGCCGGCAGGTATTGCTTGAGGAAATCGCTGAAACGACGCTCGCCGATGAAGCAGATCCCGGTGGAGTCCTTCTTTTTGGCGGTCGCCAGCTCGTATTTCTCGGCAATCGCACGGACTTCCGGTTTCTCCAGCTCGCCGACCGGGAACAGGGTCTTGGCGATCTGTTCGCCGCCAACGGCGTGCAGGAAGTAGCTCTGGTCCTTGTTCGGATCCAGGCCCTTGAGCAGTTCGGTACGGCCATCGATGTCGCGGCGGCGCACGTAGTGACCGGTGGCGATCAGGTCGGCACCGAGCATCATGGCGTAGTCGAGGAACGCCTTGAACTTGATCTCGCGGTTGCACAGGATGTCCGGGTTCGGCGTGCGTCCGGCCTTGTATTCGGCCAGGAAATGCTCGAACACGTTGTCCCAGTACTCGGCGGCGAAGTTGGCGGTGTGCAGCTTGATACCGATCTTGTCGCACACGGCCTGGGCATCCGCCAGGTCGTCCATGGCGGTGCAGTATTCCGTTCCGTCGTCTTCTTCCCAGTTCTTCATGAACAGGCCTTCCACCTCATAACCCTGCTCGATCAGCAGGAGAGCGGAAACGGAAGAGTCCACGCCGCCGGACATGCCGACAATGACGCGCTTCTTGGATGTGTCAGAAGGGGCTGGATCACGCATAGGGATTCAATGAGTGTCTTGAAAAAGGACGCGATTCTATCAGGCTCACGGCCTCAAGGCTAAAGGGAAGGGCGGATCAGTTCGAGACCGAAGCGATTGCCGGCCAGATAATCATCGATGCAGCGGATGATCAGCTCGCTGCGCCAGTTGTCCCGCTGAGCCAATAATTCGTCGCGGGTCAGCCACTTGGCGCCGACGATGCCGTCGTCCAGTTGATAATCCGGGTGGTGTTTCACGGCTTTGGCGCTGAAGCATACGCGCTGGTAAGTCACGCCATTGCTCGGTGCGGTGTACAGATAAATGCCGATCACGCTGGTGGGCTCGACGTCCCAGCCGGTTTCTTCGAGGGTTTCGCGCACGGCGGCTTCGATCAGGGTTTCGTCCGGGTCCAGATGACCGGCGGGCTGATTGAGCACGTTATGGCCAGCCTTGTGTTCCTCGACCATCAGGAAACGGCCGTTGTCCTCGACGATGGTGGCGACGGTGATGTGGGGGAGCCATTGCATTGATTGAATCTCCTGGGCGGAAGGCAGAAACACAAACCCCAGCGCATGGCCGGGGTTTGTGATGTTCCCTTTACAACCTTATACCAGCGCAGCAATCGCCGCGTTGAGGGTTGCGCTCGGGCGCATGGCCTTGCTGATCAGCTCGGCATTGGCGTGGTAGTAACCGCCGATGTCCACTGGCTTGCCTTGAACGGCGTTGAGCTCGGCGACGATGGTCGCTTCGTTCTCGGTCAGGGTCTTGGCCAGGGTTGCGAACTGCGCTTGCAGTGCAGTGTCTTCAGTCTGGGCAGCCAGGGCTTGTGCCCAGTACATGGCCAGGTAGAAGTGGCTGCCGCGGTTGTCGATGTTGCCGACTTTGCGCGATGGCGACTTGTTGTTGTCCAGGAACTGGCCAGTGGCCTGGTCCAGGGTCTTGGACAGAACCAGCGCTTTCGGGTTGTTGTAGTTCACACCCAGGTGCTCGAGAGAAGCGGCCAGGGCCAGGAACTCACCCAGCGAATCCCAGCGCAGGAAGTTCTCTTCGACCAGTTGCTGCACGTGCTTCGGAGCCGAACCGCCGGCGCCGGTTTCGAACAGGCCACCGCCGTTCATCAGCGGCACGATCGACAGCATCTTGGCGCTGGTGCCCAGTTCCATGATCGGGAACAGGTCGGTCAGGTAGTCGCGCAGTACGTTGCCGGTCACCGAAATGGTGTCTTTGCCTTCGCGGGTGCGCTGCAGGGTGTACTTCATCGCGTCGACCGGCGCCATGATCTGGATGTCCAGACCGGCGGTGTCGTGATCCTTCAGGTAAGCCTGAACCTTTTCGATCACTACGCCGTCGTGGGCACGCATCGGGTCCAGCCAGAAAATGGCCGGGGTGCTGCTTGCGCGAGCACGGTTGACGGCCAGTTTGACCCAGTCCTGGATCGGCGCGTCTTTGGTCTGGCACATGCGGAAGATGTCGCCGGCTTCGACAGCCTGTTCCATCAGCAGGGTGCCTTTGCTGTCGGTCACGCGAACCACGCCGTCGGCCTTGATCTGGAAGGTCTTGTCGTGGGAGCCGTACTCTTCGGCCTTTTTGGCCATCAGGCCAACGTTTGGCACGCTGCCCATGGTGGTCGGATCGAAAGCGCCATTGGCTTTGCAATCTTCGATCACGGCCTGGTAGATGGTGGCGTAGCAGCGATCCGGGATCACGGCCTTGGTGTCGTGCAGCTGGCCGTCGGTGCCCCACATCTTGCCGGAGTCACGGATCATGGCCGGCATCGAGGCGTCGACGATGACGTCGCTCGGCACGTGCAGGTTGGTGATGCCTTTGTCGGAGTTGACCATCGCCAGCGACGGACGAACGGCGTAGACCGCTTGGACGTCAGCTTCGATCTGGGCTTGCTGCTCGGCCGGCAGGGATTTGATGCGGGCGTACAGGTCGCCGATGCCGTTGTTCAGGTTGAAGCCGATTTCGGCCAGCACGTCGGCGTGCTTGGTCAGGGCGTCCTTGTAGAACTCGGCAACGATCTGGCCGAACATGATCGGGTCGGAGACCTTCATCATGGTGGCTTTCAGGTGAACCGACAGCAGCACGCCTTGTTGCTTGGCGCTGTCGATTTCAGCGGCGATGAACGCCCGCAGGGCCTTTTTGCTCATCACGGAGCAGTCGAGGATCTCGCCCGCCTGAACGGTGGTTTTTTCTTTCAGGACGGTAGCGGTGCCGTCTTTGGCGATCAGCTCGATCTTCACGGCGTCAGCGGCGTCGATCAGGGCAGCTTTTTCGCTGCCGTAGAAATCGCCGGTGCTCATGTGAGCGACGTGGGACTTGGAGTCCTTGGCCCAGGCGCCCATCTTGTGCGGGTGCTTGCGCGCGTAGTTCTTGACCGACAGCGGAGCGCGACGGTCGGAGTTGCCTTCACGCAGAACCGGGTTCACGGCGCTGCCCTTGACCTTGTCGTAACGCGTCTTGGCGTCTTTCTCGGCGTCGCTGGTCACGGTTTCCGGGTAGTCCGGCAGGTTGTAGCCCTGGGCTTGCAGTTCTTTGATCGCGGCTTGCAGTTGCGGAACCGAGGCGCTGATGTTCGGCAGCTTGATGATGTTGGCTTCAGGCGTAACGGCCAGGTCGCCCAGTTCGGCGAGGTGGTCGGCTACGGCTTTGTCGCCCAGTTGCTCGGGGAAGCTGGCCAGAATACGTGCTGCAAGAGAGATATCGCGGGTTTCCACGGCGATATCGGCCGAGGCGGTGTAAGCCTCGATGATCGGCAGCAGGGAATAGGTGGCGAGGGCTGGAGCTTCGTCGGTGAAGGTATAGATGATCTTCGAGCGGGTGGGCATATTCGGATTAACTCTCTCTTCTTTGCTAAAGCGTGCGCAGAAACTCGAGGGGCGCCGGGTAAGCGCGTTCGTTCAAAGTCATCCATGAACCGAATGTCGAGAATCTTCGCGGTGATGTTGGGTGCATCAGTAGAGCGTCAAGCAGTCGGACTGCGGTAACAACCCGACCAATCAGGCGGAAAGTCTCGTGCTAGAGAGGCCAGCCGTCGTGACCCTTTGGTCAGCGGGCGGCATTATACATAGGTAGCTGGCAATCTGCCGATGGTTCATATGCAACGATTCTCGTCCATTGGTCTAAAGGTCGCAGGGCGGGGTGGGGCGTAGAGTCGCCGTGAATGCTTGAGATTGGCGCTTTTCCCTTTGCTTTCAGGCTTGTACGAAACGAGATGTGGCCGCGCCCGGAACAGAGGGTTTGCGTGTTGATTCAACTGGGTTACGCTCGAACCAAGCCAGATGTTCAATCCAAACAATGGAGTTCAGCATGGGTTACAAGAAGATTCAGGTTCCAGCCGTCGGCGACAAAATCACCGTCAACGCAGACCATTCTCTCAATGTCCCTGATAACCCGATCATTCCCTTCATTGAAGGTGACGGCATTGGCGTCGACGTCAGCCCTGTGATGATCAAAGTGGTTGATGCTGCCGTGGCCAAGGCCTACGGGGGCAAGCGCAAGATTTCCTGGATGGAGGTTTATGCTGGCGAAAAAGCAACTCAAGTCTATGACCAGGACACCTGGCTGCCCCAGGAAACCCTGGACGCCGTCAAGGATTACGTGGTTTCCATCAAGGGCCCGCTGACCACCCCGGTCGGTGGCGGCATCCGCTCCCTCAACGTGGCCCTGCGCCAACAGCTGGATCTGTATGTCTGCCTGCGCCCGGTTGTGTGGTTCGAAGGTGTACCGAGCCCGGTTAAAAAGCCCGGCGACGTCGACATGGTGATCTTCCGCGAGAACTCCGAAGACATTTATGCCGGTATCGAATGGAAGGCCGGCTCCCTTGAGGCCACCAAGGTCATCAAGTTCCTGAAAGAGGAAATGGGCGTCACCAAGATCCGTTTCGACCAGGATTGCGGTATCGGCATCAAGCCGGTATCGAAAGAAGGTACCAAGCGTCTGGTGCGCAAGGCCCTGCAATATGTAGTGGATAACGACCGCAAGTCGCTGACCATCGTGCACAAGGGCAACATCATGAAATTCACCGAGGGTGCCTTCAAGGACTGGGGCTACGAGGTGGCGCGGGATGAATTCGGCGCCGAGCTGCTGGACGGCGGCCCGTGGATGAAATTCAAGAACCCGAAAACCGGCCGCGAAGTCATCGTCAAGGATGCCATCGCCGACGCCATGCTCCAGCAGATCCTGCTGCGCCCGGCCGAATACGATGTGATCGCCACCCTTAACTTGAACGGTGACTATCTCTCCGACGCCCTGGCGGCGGAAGTGGGCGGTATCGGTATTGCGCCGGGTGCCAACCTGTCCGACACCGTGGCCATGTTCGAGGCAACCCACGGTACTGCGCCGAAATATGCCGGCAAGGACCAGGTCAACCCGGGTTCGGTGATCCTGTCGGCGGAAATGATGCTGCGCCATCTGGGCTGGACCGAGGCCGCCGATCTGATCATCAAGGGCACCAACGGCGCGATCAAGGCCAAGACCGTGACCTACGACTTCGAGCGTCTGATGGAAGGGGCCACGCTGGTGTCCTCGTCGGGCTTCGGTGAGGCGATCATCAAGCACATGTAAGAACGACAGCAGCAACGAAACCGCCCGGCTCGAGTGATCGAGCCGGGCGGTTTGTTTTCTGGCAGGTGTTCTGGTTGCTTCAGCTGGTCACTGACTGGTGATGAGCTGCAGGTGAGACGGTGTCTTTTGCGGCCTCGACATTCTGAATTTTTGTGGCATGCAGGCCTTTGGGCCCTTGCACGATCTCGAATTTGACGATTTGCCCGGCTTTGAGGGTTTTGTACCCGTCCATTTCAATGGCGGAGTAGTGCGCAAAGAAATCGATTTCCTTGCCGTCCTCGTCTTTCCCCTCGCGGGCGTCGGTGTTGATGAAACCGAACCCCTTGGCATTGTTGAACCATTTCACCTTGCCGACAGCCATGCTCAAATCCCTCTGCAACAGTCTCCATCGCTGGAGTATCATCCAATTCATCCGCAGTCGAATCCGTTAAAAAGATTGACTCCGCGGATCTTTTTTACCCACTGTGGGTTCTATTGGTTGTAACACCGTTTTCCCGATAGTCAAGGTGACCGGGCAGTCGGAGTTGAAAACGTGTCAAGCCGCCCCCACCACTGTATTTGCACAACTGACGAACCTTTCTTTCCATGCATGCAATCAGCCAGATTCGACTAACATTCAATCAGGATCGCCCGCTTCTCCAAAAGGATCTTCCACAGGAGTACGACGACGATTCGGCAGGCGTTGCTGTTCAGGAAGCAAAGCCTGCGTTACAGGCGCCGCCGATGTACAAGGTGGTTTTGTTTAATGATGACTACACACCGATGGATTTCGTCGTCGAAGTGCTCGAGGTGTTTTTTAACCTGAATCGCGAGCTGGCGACCAAGGTCATGCTGGCCGTCCACACAGAAGGGCGGGCAGTATGTGGAGTGTTTACCCGCGACATCGCCGAGACAAAGGCCATGCAGGTCAACCAGTACGCCAGGGAAAGCCAGCATCCGCTACTCTGTGAAATCGAGAAGGACGGTTAATCGCCGACCACTTGGGTATGAGGTGAAGCTATGTTAAACCGCGAGCTCGAAGTCACCCTCAATCTTGCCTTCAAGGAGGCTCGTTCGAAGCGTCATGAGTTCATGACCGTCGAACACCTGCTGCTGGCCCTATTGGACAATGAGGCTGCCGCCACCGTATTGCGTGCCTGCGGCGCAAACCTCGACAAACTCAAGCACGACCTGCAGGAGTTCATCGACTCCACCACGCCGCTGATCCCCGTCCATGACGAAGATCGCGAAACCCAGCCAACCCTGGGCTTCCAGCGTGTGCTTCAACGTGCTGTCTTTCATGTACAGAGCTCGGGCAAGCGCGAAGTAACCGGCGCCAATGTGCTGGTTGCAATCTTCAGTGAGCAAGAGAGTCAGGCAGTGTTCCTGCTTAAACAGCAGAGCGTTGCACGAATCGATGTCGTCAACTATATCGCCCATGGTATTTCCAAGGTGCCGGGGCATGGCGATCACTCTGAAGGTGAACAAGATATGCAGGACGACGAGGGCGGTGAGTCTTCTTCTTCAGGCAATCCGCTGGATGCGTATGCCAGCAACCTCAACGAACTCGCACGCCAGGGCCGGATCGATCCGCTGGTCGGGCGTGAAACGGAAGTCGAGCGTGTCGCGCAGATTCTCGCGCGTCGGCGCAAGAACAACCCGTTGCTGGTAGGCGAGGCAGGTGTGGGTAAAACCGCGATTGCCGAAGGCCTGGCCAAGCGCATTGTCGACAATCAGGTGCCGGATCTGCTGGCCAACAGCGTCGTCTATTCCCTCGATCTGGGCGCCTTGCTCGCAGGCACCAAATATCGCGGCGATTTCGAGAAGCGCTTCAAGGCGCTGCTCGGCGAGCTGAAAAAACGTCCGCAGGCGATCCTGTTCATCGACGAGATCCACACCATCATCGGTGCGGGTGCTGCGTCCGGTGGCGTCATGGATGCCTCGAACCTGCTCAAGCCGCTGCTGTCGTCGGGTGACATTCGCTGCATCGGTTCGACCACGTTCCAGGAATTCCGCGGCATCTTCGAGAAAGACCGTGCCCTGGCGCGTCGCTTCCAGAAGGTCGATGTGGTCGAGCCGTCCGTGGAAGACACCATCGGCATCCTGCGCGGCCTGAAAGGGCGTTTCGAGCAGCACCACAATATCGAGTACAGCGATGAGTCGCTGCGCGCCGCTGCGGAACTGGCTTCGCGCTACATCAATGACCGGCATATGCCGGACAAGGCCATCGATGTGATCGACGAGGCGGGCGCCTACCAGCGTCTGCAGCCGGTCGACAAGCGCGTGAAGCGCATCGACGTGCCGCAGGTCGAGGACATCGTGGCGAAGATCGCACGTATTCCGCCAAAACACGTCACCAGTTCCGACAAGGAGCTGCTGCGTAACCTGGAGCGCGACCTGAAACTGACGGTGTTTGGTCAGGATGCGGCGATCGATTCGCTGTCGACTGCGATCAAGCTGTCCCGTGCGGGCCTCAAGTCGCCGGACAAACCGGTCGGTTCGTTCCTGTTCGCCGGGCCTACCGGTGTCGGCAAGACCGAAGCTGCGCGGCAATTGGCCAAGGCGCTGGGGATCGAGCTGGTTCGTTTCGACATGTCCGAATACATGGAGCGTCACACCGTATCGCGTCTGATCGGTGCGCCTCCGGGTTATGTCGGTTTCGACCAGGGCGGTCTGCTGACCGAGGCCATTACCAAGCAACCGCATTGCGTATTGCTGCTCGATGAAATCGAGAAGGCGCATCCGGAAGTCTTCAACCTGCTGCTGCAGGTGATGGATCACGGTACGCTGACCGATAACAACGGGCGCAAGGCGGATTTCCGCAACGTGATCGTGATCATGACCACCAACGCCGGTGCCGAAACCGCGGCGCGTGCTTCGATCGGTTTCACTCATCAGGACCACTCGTCCGATGCGATGGAAGTGATCAAGAAGAGCTTCACGCCGGAATTCCGCAACCGCCTGGACACCATCATTCAATTTGGTCGCCTCAGTCACGAGGTCATCAAAAGCGTGGTGGACAAGTTCCTCACCGAACTTCAGGCGCAGCTGGAAGACAAGCGGGTGCTGCTGGAAGTTACCGACGCGGCGCGCAGCTGGCTCGCGGCCGGAGGCTACGACTCGGCAATGGGCGCTCGTCCGATGGCGCGTCTGATCCAGGACAAGATCAAGCGTCCGCTGGCGGAAGAGATTCTGTTTGGCGAACTGGCCGATCATGGCGGTGTGGTGCACATCGACATCAAGGATGGTGAGCTGACGTTTGATTTCGAGACCACCGCAGAAATGGCTTGATGGCTGGTAAGTGAAAAGGCGCCTTCGGGCGCCTTTTTGTTGTCTGCGTTTTTTATTTTGGGGGCATATCCGTTGCTTCGGGGGCTGCCGCTGGCGGTTTCGCCCTTACGGCGAGTCACCTTTTCCAAACGCCGAAAAGGTAACCCAAAAGGCTTTACCCTGACGTACGGCCCCTCGCTGAGGCTCGGGGTTCCTTCGCTCCGGGATCGATCCGGGGGCATCGCCTACGGTTTGCTTCGCTGCACCTCCTCTCGATGTGTTTGGCTTCGCCAAACGGTCGCT